>NZ_JAYGHR010000078.1:0-90327 GCF_034932365.1 Limnoraphis robusta BA-68 BA1
GGTTGGTGGGGGTTAATCGGTGTAATTAGCCTCCTCCTCCCTCCCTTTCTAAGGGGGGCTAGGGGGGATTGGGGGAGGTTGGTGGGGGTTAATCGGTGTAATTAGCCTCCTCCTCCCTCCCTTTCTAAGGGAGGTGCCGTTGGCGGAGGGATGGGGAGGTTGGTGGGGGTCAACCCAAACAAGCGGCTAAATCTTCATCGGGTGTTGTAATCGGTTGGAGGTTGTATTTCTCCGATAACAAATTCAACACATTGGGAGAGAGAAACGCGGGTAAAGTTGGGCCTAAGCGAATATCTTTAATCCCCAAATACAACAGCGTTAATAACACCGCAACGGCTTTTTGTTCATACCAAGATAGTATCATCGATAAGGGCAATTCATTCACATCCATCTCAAACGCTTGGGCGAGTCCTAACGCAATTTGAATGGCAGAATAGGCATCATTACACTGCCCGACATCCATCAATCTCGGTAGATTTCCAATCTCTCCTAACTGTTTATCAAAGAAGCGGAATTTACCACAAGCTAGGGTTAAAACGATGCAATCTTTGGGAACTTTTTCCACAAATTCCGTGTAATAATTGCGATCCGGTTTTGCCCCATCACAACCGCCAACCAGGAAGAAATGACGAATTTTGCCTTCTTTTACAGCCGCAATCACTTGATCGGCTACATTTAAAACACTATTGCGGGCAAATCCGACTGTTACTTGACGGGGTTCTTTTTCTTCAGTAAATCCCGGTAACGCGAGGGCTTTTTGAATGGCGGGAGTATAATTCGGGGTGTTGTCTTCTATATGGGGTAAATAGTTAATCCCCGGATAACCCACTGGCCCAATGGTAAACAGTTTATCTTCGTAGGTTTCTTGAGTGGGCATTAAACAGTTGGTGGTGATAATAATCGCCCCTGGAAACTTCGCAAAATCTTTGGTTTGATTCTGCCAAGCCGTGCCATAATGCCCGTATAAATGGGGATATTTTTGCTTTAAAAGCGGATAACCATGTGCGGGTAATAATTCCCCGTGAGTGTAAACATTAATCCCGGTATTTTCGGTTTGTTTGAGAAGGGCTGCGAGTTGTTTAATATCATGTCCTGACACTAATATCGCTTTACCCAATTTCGGGTTTAACGGGACAACCGTTGGTGTAGGATGACCATAGGTTTGAGTATGACCCGCATCTAACAATTCCATTGCCAGATAGTTAATTTCTCCGACTTTTAACGCCAAATTCACCCAATCTTCTAAACTGAGGTTTGTTTGGTCTAAAGCGGCTAACGCTTCATAACAAAATTGGTAAATGCGGTCATCTTCTTGACCCAATTCTTGGGCGTGGAAACTATAAGAGGCTAACCCTTTCACCCCATAAAGAACCGTCAGTTTCAGCGAGAAAATATCAACATCACTTTTTGACTGAGTGATAAATTTTAAGCCAATATCTTGACCTTGTTGTGCCAAACTTTCGGTGAAGTCGGGTTGATAACAACTGATCTCAGACCATTCAACAGAAGTTAGATGTTTTGCGACTTCTGCTTTGAGTTTTTCACGCAATTGAATGGCTTGTTGAATGGCTTCCCAGAAGCGTTTTTTATTAAAGTTAACGTTGGTCATTGTGGAAAACAACGACTCGCAGGTAAACACATCAACTTCGTGAGTTGAGATGCCTAATTCCTTCGCTTTTAACGCAACCGGGGCAATGCCTCGTAAGCAATAAACGAGTAAATCTTGTACAGCGTTTACTTCGGGACTTTTGCCACAAGCGCCCCACTGATGGCAACCTTGTCCGCTTGCGGTTTGTTCACATTGTTCACAAAACATGGCTAATTCTTTTTGAAACTTCAACGGATTAACTAAACCAAAACCTTCTGATTGGAAACCTCTTGAGAAACCAACAATTCGGTGTATTCCGATTCAAAATAATGCAAGGTACTGACAATGGGATTCGGTGCCGTTTGTCCTAACCCACATAAACTTGTAGCTTTCACCATGCTACACAATTCTTTGAGTTTTTCTAAGTCGGCTGCGGTGGCTTGTTTTTTGATCAGTTTGGTTAAAAGCTGATACATCTGCACGGTTCCGGCGCGACAAGGAATACATTTTCCACAACTTTCTTCGCGGCAGAAATCCATGTAAAATTGCGCCACTTGAATCATGCTAGTGCCTTGATCCATCACCACCATACCGCCCGAACCCATCATTGAACCTAACTTTGTTAAAGATTCGTAATCAACGGGGGTATCCAACAAATGAACCGGAATACAACCGCCTGACGGCCCTCCTGTTTGTACGGCTTTGACTTCTCCATCAGGAACCCCACCGCCCATTTCTTCAACAATTTCTCGCAGGGTGATTCCCATTGGAACTTCAATTAATCCCGTATTTCTTATTTTACCAGTTAAAGAGAATATTTTGGTGCCTTTGCTTTTTTCTGTGCCAATACTGCCGAACCAATCTGCGCCTTTACGAATAATTGGGGCAATATTAGCGAAGGTTTCGACGTTGTTAATTAAAGTCGGTTTTTCCCATAACCCTGAAACAGCCGGATAGGGAGGGCGGGGACGGGGTACTCCTCGATTTCCATCAATCGACGCAATTAAAGCGGTTTCTTCCCCACAAACAAAGGCACCCGCACCCACGCGAATATCTACGCTAAAATCAACAGGCGCACCGAAAATTTGCGTGCCTAAAATGCCTTGTCGTTTGGCTTGTTGGATGGCTTTTTGTAGACGAGAAATGGCGAGGGGATATTCTGCCCGAACATAAATATAGCCTTGATTGGCGCCAACTGCATAGCCTGCGATCGCCATGCCTTCTAGGATTCGATGGGGATCACTTTCAAGGACACTGCGATCCATAAAAGCGCCCGGATCACCTTCATCTGCATTACAAATGACATACTTTTGTCCGGGAGGCATTTTCGCAACCGTTGCCCATTTTAAACCCGTTGGATAACCGGCACCCCCTCGCCCTCTTAAACCCGATTTTGTGATTTCTGCAACCACGTCTTCCGGGGTCATTTCATAGATAGCATGATGCAGGCTTTGATAACCGCCCACTGCTAAATATTCGCCAATTTTTTCGGGGTCAATTTTGCCGCTATGTTCACGAACGACTAACAGTTGACGACTGAAAAAGGGATGTTTCGGATCGCCCGGAGTGGCTTGAACTTCGCCTCCATTTAATCCGTCAATAATAGAAGCCGCAACTTCCGGTTTAACCACTTCATATTGTAATCCTTGGGGTTCGATTTCAACAATCGGGCCTTTGCCACAAAATCCCATGCAGCCGACGCCAACCACTTCTATTTTATCTTGGAGTCCAGCCGTTTTAACGGCTTGTTCCATTTCTTTTTTAACGGCTAAAGAATTCGCCGCTTGACATCCGGTAGACGTGCAACAATGAACGCGAATACTTTTCAAAGATTGACGTTCTTTTTCGGCGAGTTCTAGTAATTCATTTAATTCCATAGTGTTCTCTTCTATCAAATGTAACTTGGGTGTAACTTGAGAAACCCAACAGGTTTTATTGCAAGTTCAGAAGGTAATGCTGGATTTAATTTGGGTTTGAGTTGTCAGGTTTTGATCCCCCCTTCCCCCCTTAAAAAGGGGGGTGGCGTAGCCGGGGGGATTCCCTATTTCCTGTCCCCTGTCCCAATTCCCCTGTAACCTATTCCGCTTGCCATTGTTTAATTTTTTCAACAGAAGATTCTGCGGTTTGTTGAGGTGCCATTTTGCCATCGTAGACAACCACAGGCGCAATCCCACAAGCCCCAACGCAACGGGCTGTTACCAGGGAAACTAAACCGTCTGGGGTGGTTTCTCCCGAATGAATGCCCGTCTGTTCTTCCAGGGCTGCTAACACTTTATCCCCCCCTCTAACATAACAGGCTGTCCCCAAACAGATGACGCAATTATGACGTCCTGCGGGTTTGAGGGAAAACAAATGGTAAAAGGTCGCGACGCCGTAGACTTTACTCAGAGGCAATTTAAGGTTACGGGCAACGTACATTAAAACGTCATCTTCGAGATACCCAAAGGCTTCTTGGGCTTTGTGTAGCACTTCGATCAGGGCATCTTGACGATATTGGCTGCGTTTCATGGTGACATCCAACACCTTAAACCGCTTATCGCCACTGGGATGGGCAGATGAATCTTGGGTTTGCCCCGATGCCGGGGCGGTTGTTGATTGCATAGTTCTTTGGGTGACAATTTCAGTTACTTTTCGGTGTCGAATACCATTGTTTCTTTAACAACACCGTTGAAGGGACTTTCACGATAACGAACGGATTTAAACTTGTTCAAAACAACACTATGGTTGTTTATGTAAATTTGTTAACCAACCTCTAGTTAGGGTTCAATTTCTAATTGTAAGTATATCGGAATGATTCGTCTGCAATTGTTAAATTAATTCTAAAATTTAGGAGAGCTACTCTGTTAAGAATTGCTGCTGAATTGACATCTAACCCCCAATCGATTATGCCGAGTGGTAAAATCAGCGTTTATTTACAAAAAGGTTGGGCTGTTTATTGAGAAATCTTCTGAAAAACTCCCCAAATCAAATCCTTGGCTGAATTTCTCTCGGGGAAAAAAGCAACAGAAAATCACAAAGCGTTAAAAAACATTAAGAGCCGATCCCTTTTGATGGAATCTATTAGAAGATCAATATAGAGGAGACAGGTTGAGATTGTCCCCGTTAAGACTGAAACTCTTCTCACCAGCAAGCTCAAAGAAGGACAATGGGGGGAGGTGTAACATTCAGGCGTTCCAGCCCAGATAGGAGAACAAAAACAGGCTAGAAACGCTATCGAGAATCAACGGCGTGAATCCTAACACCAAACCAAACTCTAAATTCTTAACCTTTTATTAAAGAATTCACGACCGTTTATGCTTTAATTGAGGAACTCAACACAACACAGCAATAATTGCCGTGACCCGTAAAATTTTATGGAAGTTTCTGCACGTTTAATAACAGAAATGAATTGCCCTTACCCCCTATACTCAAGGGTATGGATGAGTAGAGTCGCATCAAACTGAGCTATTTCATCTGTCATTAATCTGCCGATAACCGCAGCAACATTTAGAGGAAATTTCAATGAACACAAAAACCTATGCAACCCTCGACGGAAACGAAGCCGTCGCCCGTGTTGCTTATCGTCTCAGCGAAGTGATCGCCATTTACCCCATTACTCCTTCCTCACCGATGGGAGAATGGGCGGATGCTTGGATGTCTGAAGCCCAACCCAACCTCTGGGGAAGCATTCCGTCAGTCATGGAAATGCAAAGCGAAGGGGGGGCAGCAGGGGCGGTTCATGGGGCGTTACAAGCGGGTTCTCTCACCACCACCTTCACGGCATCTCAGGGATTATTGCTGATGATCCCCAATATGTATAAAATCGCTGGAGAACTGACAAGCTGTGTGATCCACGTTGCAGCACGTAGTCTAGCCGCCCAAGGACTCTCCATTTTTGGCGATCATAGCGACGTCATGGCAGCCCGTGCCACCGGGTTTGCGATGTTGTGTTCCGCCTCTGTCCAAGAAGCCCAAGATTTTGCGTTAATTGCCCAAGCCGCTACTTTAGAGTCTCGCATTCCCTTCGTCCACTTCTTCGACGGCTTCCGCACCTCCCACGAAGTCCAAAAAATCGAAAGCATTGATAATACAGTGTTGCGGGCTGTTATTGATGATAAATACGTCTACGAACATCGCGCCCGGGCTTTAACCCCTGATGCGCCTGTATTGCGAGGAACCGCCCAAAACCCCGACATCTACTTCCAAGCCCGAGAAACGGTTAATTCCTTCTACACCGCTTGTCCGGCTATGGTTCAAAACGCGATGGACAAAGTAGGAGAACTCACCGGACGCTATTATAAACTGTTTGAATATCATGGCGCTCCTGATGCTGAACGAATAATAATTCTCATGGGTTCCGGTTGTGAAACCGTTCACGAAACCGTTGACGCCCTAACAGCCCAAGGCGAAAAAGTTGGGGTGTTAAAAGTGCGGTTATATCGCCCTTGGGATAACCAAAGTTTCGTCGAAGCCATCCCTAAAACCGTTAAAACGATTGCCGTTTTAGATCGCACCAAAGAACCCGGCGCAGGCGGTGAACCCCTTTATTTAGATGTTGTTACCGCTTTCATGGAAGCTTGGGACGGACAACTTCCGAAACTGATTGGCGGACGGTATGGTTTATCTTCTAAAGAGTTTACCCCAGCCATGATTAAAGGGGTGTTTGATCACCTCTCTCAAGACAAGCTTAAAAATCATTTTACGATTGGAATTAATGATGATTTAAGTTTAACCTCTCTGCCCTTTGATCCAGAATATTCGATAGAACCCAATAACGTAGTCCGGGCAATGTTTTATGGGTTGGGTTCTGATGGTACCGTTGGGGCCAACAAAAACTCGATTAAAATTATTGGGGATGATACCGACAACTACGCCCAAGGTTATTTTGTTTACGACTCGAAAAAATCTGGGGCGGTTACAGTGTCTCACCTGCGTTTCGGCCCGAACCCCATTCGTTCAACTTATTTGATTTCTCAAGCCAACTTTATTGGCTGTCATCAATGGACATTTGTCGAAAAATTAGACGTTCTCAAATGTGCCGCTAAAGGTTCAACGTTCCTGTTAAATAGTCCTTATAGCCGTGAGGAAGTTTGGGAGAAATTGCCCCTGGAAATTCAGGAGCAAATTATTCGCAAAGGGATAAAATTCTATGTGATTGATGCCGATACCGTTGCCCGTGACAGTGGCATGGGACGACGCATTAATACCATTATGCAAACCTGTTTCTTTGCCTTATCAGGGGTTTTACCGCGAGAAGAAGCGATCGCAAACATCAAAAAAACCATTGAAAAAACCTACGGCAAAAAAGGTGCGGAAATTGTTCGCATGAATATTCAAGCCGTAGAAAATACCTTAGCAAATCTGCACGAAGTTAACGTCACCGAAGTTAATAGCGATCTGCGTCGTTTACCCCCAATTCCTGTTAATGCACCGATATTTGTTCAAGAAGTCGAAGGGGCAATGATCGCCGGACAGGGAGATGAATTACCCGTGAGTGCCTTACCCTGTGATGGCACCTATCCAACCGGAACTGCGAAATGGGAAAAACGCAATCTTGCACAAGAAATTCCGGTTTGGGACCCGGATGTATGTGTGCAGTGTGGTAAGTGTATCATGGTTTGTCCTCATGCGGTGATTCGGGGTAAAGTTTATGAGGAAAAAGCGTTAGAAAATGCGCCGGAAAGCTTTAAGTTTACCAATATCAAAGATAAAGAATATTCCGGTCAAAAATTCACCATTCAAGTGGCCCCAGAAGATTGTACCGGATGCGGAATTTGTGTAGATATTTGTCCGGCGAAAAACAAATCAATGGCATCGCGGAAAGCGATTAATATGGAACCGCAACAACCCCTGCGGGAACAAGAACGAGAAAATTGGGATTTCTTCCTCAGTTTACCCAACCCAGATCGCCGTTTACTGCACCTAGATCGCATTCGTCAACAACAATGGCAAGAACCGTTATTTGAGTTTTCAGGGGCCTGTGCAGGCTGTGGAGAAACGCCTTATATTAAGCTAGCAACTCAGTTATTTGGCGATCGCATGGTGATTGCCAATGCCACAGGTTGTTCATCTATTTATGGCGGAAATTTACCCACCACGCCCTACACCACAAACGCTGAAGGACGGGGGCCTGCTTGGTCAAATAGTTTGTTTGAAGATAACGCCGAATTTGGTTTAGGGTTCCGTCTTTCCATTGACAAACACGCGGGTTTTGCCACCGAATTACTGCAAAAATTAGGCGGACTGGTAGGGGATAATTTAGTCTCGAAAATTATCAATAACCCGCAAAAATCAGAAGCCGATATTTGGGAACAACGGGAACTCGTCGCCCAAGTGAAACAATCTCTGCGAGGTGTTGATGATCCCGATGCTCAACAATTAGTCAGTGTTGCTGATTATTTAGTGAAAAAATCCGTTTGGATTTTTGGTGGGGATGGTTGGGCTTATGATATTGGGTATGGCGGTTTAGATCATGTGATTGCCACAGGTCGAAATGTCAATATTTTGGTGATGGATACCGAAGTTTATTCTAATACGGGAGGTCAATCTTCTAAGTCTACACCTCGCGCTGCGGTGGCAAAATTTTCCGCAGGCGGTAAACCCGCACCGAAGAAAGATTTAGGCTTAATTGCCATGACTTACGGTAATGTTTATGTGGCGAGTGTAGCGATGGGGGCGCGAGATGAACATACGTTAAAAGCCTTCTTAGAAGCCGAAGCCTATGAGGGGCCGTCATTAATTATTGCCTATTCTCATTGTATTGCTCATGGGATTAATATGACGACTGCCATGAACCATCAAAAAGACATTGTTGAAAGTGGTCGTTGGTTGTTGTATCGTTATCATCCAGAATTGGCAGAACAAGGCAAAAACCCCTTGCAACTTGATTCGCGATCGCCGAAGCAACCTGTAGAAACATCGATGTATAAAGAAAACCGCTTCAAGATGTTAACCAAGAGCAAACCTGTTGATGCGAAACGGTTAATGCAAGAAGCACAAAAAGATGTTGATACTCGTTGGGCAATGTATCAATATTTGGCAAATCGTTCACCGGAAACAAACGGTCATTCTACTCACGGCAGCAACGAAGAATAAATCCAAACCCCCGCCGGAATTAAACCAACTTCTGAAGCCTAACTCTTAATAAAACCCCCCTTTTTAAGGGGGGCTAGGGGGGATAAAACCCACCCTTTCAAAGGGGGGCTAGGGGGGATGAAACCTCCTAACTACGCCTAAAATTCCTAACTTTTGGAGAACAAAAACAATGGATATAACCACAACCTATTTAGGCTTAAATTTGCGATCGCCTCTGGTTCCTTCTGCGGCAGCACCCCTATCAGAAGACCTTGATAATATTAAACGCCTCGAAGATGCCGGGGCGGGTGCGGTGGTGTTGCATTCACTGTTTGAAGAACAATTACTCCGCGAAAAATTTGAACTTCATCACCATTTAGAATACGGTACCGAAAGTTTTGCAGAAGCGTTAACCTACTTTCCCGAACCCGATGAATTTCATGTTGGCCCTGAGTTATATTTAGACCATATTCAGCAAGCCAAACAAGCCGTTCAAATTCCGATTATTGCCAGTTTAAACGGTTTTTCTTCGGGGGGTTGGGTGGAATATGCAAAACTGATTCAAGACGCTGGAGCCGATGCGATTGAACTGAATATTTACTACGTTCCCACTGATTTTAACATGAGTGGAGCGCAAGTAGAGCAGAATTATATTGATACCTTGCGAGAAGTCAAAGCGGAAGTGAGTATTCCTGTAACAGTGAAATTAAGTCCGTTTTTTAGCAATCTCGCAAATATGGCAAAACAATTAGATGAAGCGGGGGCGGATGGGTTAGCTTTATTTAATCGTTTCTTGCAACCGGATATTAATCCTGAAGAATTAGAAGTTGAACCCGGTTCAATTTTAAGCCATGCTCAAGATTTGCGTTTACCGATGCGTTGGATAGCGATTTTATATGGTCGAATTAACGCAGATTTAGCCGCAACTAGCGGCGTTCAACGGGGTCGAGATGCGCTCAAATTGTTAATGTCTGGTGCAAAAGTGACTCATGTTTGTTCAGCGTTATTACGACATGGAATTCCCTATATTCAAGTGATGGAACAAGAAATGAAGCACTGGATGGAAGACCATGAATATGAGTCTGTTAAACAGATGCAAGGTTCGATGTCTCAACTGCATTGTGAAGATAAATCGGCCTATGAACGCGCTCAATACATGAAAGCCATTACTTCTTATCAACCCGAACGGAGTTTAATTTAGGATTAAGATTGTTTCCCTGGCTTTCTCAGCTAGGGAACAATTTTGATTGGGTTTTACTAAGTATGAAATCCCTTGAAAGTTACTTAAGTAAACGAATAAAACCCGCTTGTTCAAAATGTTGATCGGTTGTCAGTGCTTGCTGAATTTCTAGTTTTTGCATTACGATAAAAGAAGTGCAGTCAACCAGTGACCAAGCTTTATCCGATCTACTTTTGCAAAGTTCCCAAGCTGACGAATCCGTTAATTCATCAATATGAATAATCTCAACATAAGACGCATTTTTGATAGCATCAATAACCTCAAAGATACGAGGGCGAAATATTCTGAGAGGACTGTGTAATAATGCCACCAGTTCAGTGATAATATAATTTGTTGTAATTATACTTGTTTGCTGTTGAACAGCTAAACGAAAGTATTGCTCCGCTTGTAAATGATAAGATTGATTGTCAATAAATAGACTCGCCCAACCCGAGGTATCTACAAAGAGGTTATTCGACACCTTTCAACTCCTGATAGAAAGCGTTACCAAGATATTGATCGTGATTTTCTGCGAGATCGGAAACATCAACATGGAGAGAACCTATTAAACGCAATAGTGGATCATTTTCTTCGGGTTGGGTTAATTGAGATTGAGATAAGGTATCGATCTGTTGCGACAAGACTTGTAACACCACTTCTTCTAGTGATTGATTCAAACGTTCTGCTTGAACCATTAAAGCTTGCTCTAGCTCATCTGGAAGGGTAATTGTGAACGTTTTAGCCATAATAATAAATGATCTCAATTGTGCTGAAGTTATTCGGGTGTCAACTACAATTATATCAAATTATTTGATATCGATAACATTTTTTATAACAAATGATACCCGTTTACCCGAGATTCAGAATTTAGAATTATTAATTTTAGATCGGCTAATCACTTAAAACAATTAATAGATTCCGTAAATTGACTTAATTCAAATGTTCTAAAAAAGGGGTAATCATCCGGATTTTAACCCTTTTTATCTTTCTATCTTTAGACAGAGTAATTGAGTAAACCTTCTCGTTACAGTGGAAAACCCAGATGGGGTAAGGTTCTCTCCCCTTAGCAGTATTTCCTCCCACACTTCTATGCTTGTTGCTTAGAATGGAAAAAGTGCAAACGAGAGGTAGGTACATATGCTTAAATTCACGGATATCCGGATCGGAATTATCCGAACATTAGAAGCATTTAGCAGCCATTTACAAAGCCGACAAGCTAATCTCATGCGGTTTTTATCGGTTTCGTTGCTAACGTTCATTTTAACTGTCACCGGGATACCGACAGCGACAGCACAACTTCCGTTTATCCCCATCCCGACAGAAACTGCAACCGATAACGAAGTCCCCATTTTCAATGCGTTAAATAAACCCTTCAACTGCGCTAACCTCCAGTTGTGTAGTAATGTTTGGATGACTGGAAATTTCAAACCCATTCTGACCATTGCTTCACCTTCCGCCACTGTAGAACAACAAAATATCAGTTTACCTGTTGATTTGCGAGCCAGACAAATTCAGCGACAACTCAACCTCATTCAAGAAGAAGCCCTGCGTCGTGCTAGATCCAATCAATCTAATCCAGATATTTCATTAAATAAAAGTAACACTTCAGCGAAGAAGATTATCCTTGAACAAAGTCGAGAAACTCAAATTGGTAAAACCCTCACCTCTCCATCTGAGAGGAACGAGGAGAATCTTCACCCAGCTACCCCTGAAATTGAAGTTGCTCTAGAAAATAACATTCCTGTGATTTTTATACCTTCTCAAGAGGGATTTTTGAAACAAACGCTCTTGAGTGTGCAAGAATGGGATGTTATTCCCAATCAAGCTTTGTTAGTGCCGAGTGATATCAAACAGCAAGAACAAATTAGACAATGGCGTGAACAAATTTCTGAGAGTAATCCCAATCTATCCTACAGGAAGACAGAAGCATTTGTTTTAGCCAGAATTTGGCAAAATAAAATTCGGCAACAGTTAAGTAATTCCTTAAAAGAACAAGGAAGTATCCTCGAAAATCCTTTATTCTTTGTCAAGACTTTTTCGCCCACCTTCGCTGTTGTTTTGCTCCTGAGTTTTATCTTCTTTTGGCTGAAAAAACAAGTTAAAGCTAGACGCCGTAAACTTCAAAAAACATTAGAAAATCTAGAAAAATCAGTCGCCGTTGAACCCGATACGACATCTGAGGAGTTAGCTGCTAAAGCCGCCCAAGCAGAAGAAGCCATCAACGCAGCCAAAAATACCGATTCTCATCAGACCGACGAACAACCTGCACGTTCTTCTAAGTATCACAATAATAGCAGTGATTTAGCTGATATCCCCTTTGATTTAGTTGCTTCAGGAGTAGAGTCCCTTTGGCAGTATATTACTCAAAACTCTCTCAAACAACAAAGTTTTCTCAAGCAGCGAATTAACTTAATGCTGTTATTTGAAAACATTTCACTCTGGATACAAGTCATTATCTGGGGGGTGGGTATAGCAGTTATAATGTTCTTCTATGCTCCCACTCGAGTTTATGCCGGATTACTCGCGACTAGCCCCATTTGGATTGCTTTAATTTGGATTTTCTTCAGCATTGCTGACAAAGTTGTTGATTTCTTTATTGACTTCCTTCTCAGTCGTTGGGCGACAGAAGCACAACAAACTTCATCGACTCCTCAACGCTATACAATGCGGGTAAAAACCTATTCTGCTGCCCTGTCTCAAATGACTACTGTTATTGCTTATGGATTAGCAACGATTCTCTCTTTATCGGTGTTAGGTCTTTCAACACAAGGACTCGCCAGCGCTGGAATTATCACGCTGATTGCTACCTATATTTTTCAACCTCACATTACCAATATTATTCGCGGTTGTTTGATTCTTTTAACGGATCAATTTGCAGTGGGTGATGTGATTGTTGTTGGCAGTGTTGCAGGTTTTGTGGAAAAAATGAATCTCTACATGACTCATCTACGAGGTGATGAAGGGCGTTTAATTTCTATTCCCAATGGGAATATTGATATTGTTCAAAACCTCACCAAAGAATGGTCACGAGTTGACTTCAAAATTGAGATTGCTTACGATGCTGATGTCAAACACGCCTTAGAAGTGATTCATCAAGTTGCAGAAGAAATGCGTTGTGAACCGCAATGGCAGGATTTAATTCTAGAACCTGCTTCTATTTTAGGGGTAGATGGAATTACGCACAATGGGATTTTAATTCAAGTTTGGATTAAAACTCAACCCATTCAACAATGGGCGGTTGGACGAGAATTTCGCCTCAGAATTAAGTTAGCTTTTGATCGCGAAGGAATTGCCATTGGAATGCCTCAACGTCTTCTTTGGCATCACGAGGAAGAGAGTTCTCATAATGATGGTAATGGTCATCACTCCCAACTGCGAAGTTCCTCTAAAAATAACGACAATTAAAAGGCAGTTTACAGTGACCAGCTTTTACAGTTTACAGTTATCAGTTATGCAGTGACCAGCTTTTAAAGTTATCACTGTTCACTGTAAACTGGTCACTGTAAACTGGTCACTGGTCACTGGTCACTGGTCACTGATTACTGTTCCCTCTATTTTTTAACCGTTTCCAAAAAATTAAATAAGAGGGCAAGAGGGCGCAAGCCTTGCGCCCCTACAAAATTGTTTATTGTTTACCCATCTCGATAAAATTAAACAAATGATGAGCCAATTTTAACTTACTACATCCCCCAATATCTATCTGCTTTCCTGCCCGATTAATTAATGTCGCTATATTCGTATCACTGCCAAACCCCGCATTAGCTTGATCAACCGGATTTGCAACAATAATATCTAAATTCTTCGCTTCTAATTTTCGCAAGGCAGGCGTTAAAATATCCCCCGTTTGTGCCGCAAATCCCACTAAAAATTGAGGGGGTTGCTTTATTTTACCCAATTCTGCTAAAATGTCTGTACATTGCTTTAATGGGAGAACTGTGGGTAAATCCTGTTTAGCAAGCTTCTCCTCGTGGTATTCCCCAGGCTGAACATCCCCCACAGCCGCCACCATCACGGTAATATCCGCTTCGGGGAAACGCTGCAACATCGCTTGATACATCTGTTCAGCGCTCGTCACACTGACTAATTCTACATCCGGCAACTGGGCGACTAACTCCGTATTCATCGGCGCGTGTACCAACGTTACCGTCGCCCCTCGATGAACTGCCGCTTGAGCAACCGCCAACCCCATTTTACCCGTTGAAGGGTTGCCAATAAACCTCACCGGATCTAGATGTTCTCGGGTGCCTCCTGCACTCACTAACACCCGCTTTCCGAGTAAATCGCGTTTTCCCCCAGTATGCAACAACGACTCAAGATGAGCGAGAATTTGCTTCGGTTCAGCCATGCGCCCTGATCCAATTTGCCAACCCTGACTTTCTTTCAAGGGAAGATCACAAGCCAAAACCCCAGAAGTCGGAGCAATACCGTGAAAACGCTGATCGCTGAGAACCTGCTGCCAATTGTGCTGAACAATATTCTGCTTCCACATCTGACGGTTCATCGCCGGAACCAACAACACCGGACAACTCGATGCCAGCAGTGTATTTGTTAATAGATTATCCGCCATTCCTGTGGCAATTTTTGCTAACGTATTTGCCGTTAAAGGCGCAATCACAAATAATTCCGCCCATTCTCCTAACTGAATATGTAGCGGACGCCCATGAGTCGGTTGCCAAAAATCTGCATCGGTATAGGCTTGATGACGACAAAGCGTTGCTATTGTTAAAGGCGTAATAAATTGTTGGGCTGAGTCGGTTAAAATCGCTCTAACTTCCGCTCCCGCTTTCGCCAAAGTAGAAATCACCTCACAAATTTTATAAGCCGCAATTCCCCCACTCACGGCGATTAAAATTCGTTTTTCAAACAGAGAAGGTAAAATAGGTTTCATCTTCTATCTTCAAAACATAAAAGCTAAAATACTTATAGAAGTTTAGAAGTTCAGGAGTTCCTCATTCCGTTTTAACTTTTAACTATTAACTGTTGACTTCTGCCTTCTTGCTTCTGCCTTCTTGCCTATTCCCTCTTGCCTTCTTCAATTAAAATAGGGTTACAGCCCATGCTGTGAACCCCGTATTAATCCCATTGCAGATCATCTTGAAAGATGATTACGCCTCGTCGTATGTCTCCATATCGAGTAGATAGAGATAAGGTTCAGCTAACTCTGGACGCTGAAATGCGATCGCTCGTAGCAAATGCCAATCATTGAGCCCATCAAATGGATTACCATAGTCATCAGTTTCCAAACGTGCAGCCAACTCTGCAACATCTTCCACAGTCAGAGTGGAAATTTGGGGTGAGGATCGAGTCAACGTTTCCATCTGTAGCCACCTCCGGTAAATCGCATTTGCTTTGAGCCTTTGTGTGGGTAAATCTCACATCAGACTCCCTTTTTATAGTGTAAGGTTTTAAGCCGATTTCGACATCACCTCCACAACAAAACTTCGTATTAAACTTAAAACTTCCGGACGAATTTCGTGAGCCATATCGAATTCGTGATATTGTATGTCTGCTCCGAGTTCCTGAAAACGATCTCTAGCTCTGATAGCAGCAGTCAACGGCACAACTCGATCCAGGCGACCATGTACAATTAACATCGGAGGGAAAGAACCACTCACAGGTTCCGGTGAAAAATGCAGATAGCCACTCAACACAATTAATCCCGCCAAGCCTAACTCTCGCCCCACATCCATCGTCATCGCCCCCCCTTGCGAAAAACCGCCTAAAATTGTCCGACTCGCAGGAATACCTGTGGTTGCTTCTAGGGAGGTTAACCAGTCGATCAGGGTTTGGCGACTTTGATCGAGTCCTTTGTATTCCTGGGTTTCTAGGCTATACCAAGCCCGTCCAAGCGGAACTTGTGGATGGGGAAAGGGTGCGTCGGGGAAGATAAACTGATATTGGGTTAGTCTCAGCAAAGGCGTTAACGAAGCTAAATCTTCTGCATTCGCACCCCAACCATGCAGAAACACGATTAAACCTTCGGGGTTGTTGGTTTCCGCAGAAATCGTAATGGTATTTAAGTCCATGAATATTGATTGATTACACTCTAGGCGTTCACGCTATATTGTTCATGGTTTTACTCAAATTGGCAAAGCGAGTGATTAGAAAACTACAATAAACCGTCCCGTTGTAACTCCTCAATAATCTGTAACCCACGCGGATCACCCACTCGCAATAACGAAGATTTTGCATCTTCTCGCACGCCCATATCTTGATCTTCTTCTAAGGCTTCAATTAAGGCATCGATCGCCCCTGCATAGACGACATTAGAAGGCATTTCTCGACACAACTGACCTAACGCCCAAGCACAATTACTGCGAACCGCCGCCACTTCATCCCGGATCAGTCCTTCAATTACAGGTGGAACTGCCCGCACGACAACATCATACCCGACTTTTGCCATTTGACCCAAAGAACTAGCGGCCCACAACCGCACCGCCGGAATATCGGTTTTTAACGCATCCACCAACGGAATTAAAGCCCGTTGATCCTGACAATTTCCCAACGCCCAAACAACCCCTTTGCGAACATAACCATTCCAGTCTTGTTCGAGTTGTTCAATCAACGGTTCTACGGCTTCTGGACTGGGGTTGCGTCCCAAGGCATAAGCTGCACTGACTCGAATTAAGGGACAGGCTTCTGCCAACAAATCAATTAACGGCTTAACGGCCCGCCTGTCTTGAATCTCACAAAATGCCCGTGCTGCAATCATCCGGCGTTGCGGTTCCGGTGATTCGAGTAACGGCAACATCTCCTCTGGATCGGGTTGGGGAGTTTCTGATCTCTCCAGATGATCCAGTGGACTTTCCCATGCTTCTGGGCTATGAATTACACTTAACTCATCATCCTCCATAGCATTAATTTACAGCATCAGGGTGACATCTTAGCAGGCGATCGCAAATTTGTTTCATGTTTCGAGATTGGATAAGGATTTATACATAGAAATGGACTGAGTTTGATAGCCGAGTTTCTGGTACAGATTGAGTGCGGGTTGATTGTGGGAGAAAACTTGCAAGCTAATTTGTCGATCTCCCCGTTGTTTTGCCCAGTTTTCTGCGTGATTCATCAAAGCTGAACCTATCCTACGACGTCGGTGGTCAGGATGAACATACAGTAGAAAAATATGAGCAATGCGTTCACCCTGTAATTGATCAATGGCATTTCCCATCCATAAACAAGCAATCGGAGAAATCGGTTGTAAAGCGGGAAAAGGACTGTTTGTTTGCGGGGAATATTCTTCGCCTGCAACTTCTACCCACCACAGAGGCGTTTGATTGCTAAAATACTGCTCAATGGTATCGGCTAAATGGCTAAAGTTGCGCTCTGGATGAAGTTCTCGATAGGTGCGGTTCATAAACTTCAACAGCAACGCCCGATCCAAACGAGAACCCAAACGTAATCGATAACCCGGAATTGACCAATCAGACACGAATATTACTGAGAAAAACTTGAGCTTGTTCACCCGTCGGACTGACTTCTCCAATGGGTGCAGGTGCAGCTAGATCCCCGGGTAAAAAAATACGCGCACTCACCGCAACCAGAGCCAATAGAAAAATTAAAACGACAATCAAGGGTGCAATATATTGACGAAAAATAGCCATAGGATTTTCAACTTCAGCTAGAAAATTCCAATCTAATTGTAATCTATTTTGTGTCTAGATTTCTACTGATAATCTTCGAGATCTTCATCATCGAGTCCTGGCCTGGGCATGGGTAACACTCGGCTTTTACTCAATTGACGCAAAGCCACGCCGCCCCCAACCGTCAAAATGAGACAAACCCAACCGAACGTTTCTTGCAACAGTAAAAAACCACCAACCGTTAATAAGGCTCCTAGTAATAATACAATAGCCGCGAGCGTCTTTTGTAAATCCCGCCCCAAATCTTGAACTGGAGTTAACCCGGTTTTCAGGCGTTGTTGTTTCCATCCCGGCCCACCGGGTCTGACAAGCCGATAAAATGTTTCTAAAGTTTCTTGTGATTCCGGTGAAGTCAACAGCAAAACCGTCACCCACAAAACAGTTACACAAGCGGTAATAAACATAATCCGCAAGCCAAAATCTTCGATCTTAAAAATGGGGACTAGACTCGTCGCCATTCCTACAAAAAAACTGGCTACAATTGCGGTTAATTCGGCTGCTGCATTAATTCGCCACCAAAACCACCGTAAGATTAAAATTAATCCCGAACCCGTACCAATGGCAATCACCAACCGAAAAACCGTCGCAACATCCGTTGCTAAAAATGCCGCACCTGCCCCTAAAGCGGTGACTAAAACTGAAGACAACCTCCCAATGAAAACCAGTTGAGTTTGAGAGGCATCAGGTTTAATAAAACGTAGATAAAGGTCATTCGTAATAAAAGAAGCCCCCCAATTAATCGAAGTTGAAACCGTACTCATAAACGCCGCTAACAACGAAGCCACAACTAACCCTAAAATTCCCGGTGGCAGAAAATCCAGCATTAATTGGGGATAACCTAACTCTTTATCTTCTAAATTTGGATAAAGAACAATTGAAGCTAAGGCGACCAAAATCCAAGGCCAAGTTCTAATCACATAGTTCATAATATTAAACGTCCAGGCGGCTTTTTCGGCTTCTGCTTCCGTTTTAGCTGCTGCAAATCGTTGGACAAATTCACCGCCCCCATCACTGCGTCGCCATGACCACCATTGAATAAAAATATAAGCAAAAAAGGTACTTGCTGAAATTCCGGCTGTTTTGCTAAAGGCGAGAAATCCATTTTCACCCCCAACTGAAATCGGAAGTAAAGATAATATATCTTTGTCTGGAGAAGCGAGGGGAACTTTTATGACCAACTCCTGAATTCCGCCCACACTATCCACCGCAAAATAAGCAACAATAATCGCACCCAATAAGGCGAGAAAAAACTGAAAGAAATCTGTGGTTACAACGCCCCAAAGACCTGACAATCCGGCATAAATTAAGACAAAAATACTAACCCCAATCACACTTAAAAGTTTGAGATTAGTTTCTGTTGCGTCAATCCCCAAAGCTTGCCAAATATTTAATGCTTCTACGACTTTTACCATCGCTAACATGGCGTAACCAATGGCAATGCAATTAATCGGAACTGCAAAAATAAATGCTTTTACACCGCGTAAAACTGCCCCCATTGTGCCACCATAACGTATTTCGGTTAATTCGGCATCGGTGAGAACTTCTGAACGTCGCCACATCCGGGCGAAAATGTACACCATAATGACGTGAGAAATGCCAAACGTCCACCATTCCCAGTTTCCTGCAATGCCTCGGTTGGCGACAATTCCAGTAATATAGAGAGGCGTATCAATTGAAAACGTTGTCGCCGCCATACTAATTCCGGCTAACCACCAGGGAAGCGATCGCCCGGAAACGAAAAAATCAGCAAGGCTTTTGGAACCTTGACGAGACAAATACAACCCCATCGCCATTGTTGCGATGAGATACAGCAAGACAATTAACCAGTCAATCAGTTGCATGAAACCGGGCGCATGGTAAGATGAATCTAAGTCTTTTAGTTTACCCCTGAAAGTCCTTTTTGTAAAAGCTTTTGTTCTCAAAACAGACTAAAGAGCAAGAAAAGCCCTAAATTTCAATGGTAAATATTGCCCCTTGAGGTTGATTATTCTCCACAATAATGTTTCCCTGATGAGCGGCTACAATCATTTAAGGCTTTCCTGACTTAATAACTGTTCAATCTTATTCGATAAATTTTTTAAACTAAAAGGTTTCGCTAGATAATCAGTAGCTCCTGATTGTAGACATTTTTCTCGATCTTCAGGCATTGCGAAAGCCGTTAAAGCTAAAATTTTAATTTGAGCTGTATCTGGCTCTGATCTAATTCTGCGAATGGCTTCTAATCCATCCATTCCAGGCATTTTAATATCCATTAATATTAATTGAGGCTGCTGTTGTTTGGCGATTTGAATTGCCTCTAAACCATTTTTAGCAACGATTAACTGATATCCTTTTAACTCAAAGTAATCTATAATACTATCAACGTTAGCTTCATTGTGAGCAGCAATTAAAATTAAAGGTTTAGTAGGTTTTTGATGATGTTCTGTAATGTTTTTTGAGGGTTGCTCGTTAAAGTCTTGAGCGGAATTTTCAGTAAAAATTCCTTCCTTTTCAGCGTTATCTTTCCAATAATTTTTGAAAGGGAGAGTAACAGTAAATAGACTTCCCTGACCTAATTCACTCTGGAGATGCACTTGACCTTTGTGTATTTCTGTAATGTGTTTTACCAATGCTAAACCTAATCCCGTACCGGGGTAACTTTTCGATAAACGACTATCAATTTGTACAAAAGGTTTAAAAATTTTTTCCTGTTCTTCTGGAGCAATACCAATTCCTGTATCGCTCACTTTAAAACTAATAGTAGATTCAGCAAAGTTGACTGAGACGATTAAAGTGACTTCACCTTGTTCTGGCGTAAATTTTACCGCATTACCAAGCAAATTCACTAAAACTTGACGTAAATGACGTTCATCTGCTTCAATTTCAGTAACGTCCTGAGTGATTTGAGAGTTCAGTTTAATATTTTTCTTAAAAGCCAGGGGTCTAACGCAATCAAGACTAGAGTTACACAAGGCTTTGAGGTTTACTTGTTCTAGATTTAACTTGAATTTTCCGGATTCAATTTTGGAGAGATCAAGAATATCATTGATCAGATCTAACAGATGTGTTCCACTTTTTCTAACCGTTGAGATAGAATTAGACTGTTGAGAGTTTAGCATTCCAAAAATTCCCTGTTCTAAAGCTTCAGACAAGCCTAAAATCGCGTTTAACGGAGTTCGTAATTCATGGCTCATATTGGCGAGAAACTCATCTTTTAAGCGAGTTGTTCGTTCTAGCTCTATATTCGCTTTTCTGAGAATTTCTTCAGCTTTTTTGCGCTCAGTAATGTCCCGAGCTTCTGGGATTAAAAAGATTACCTTTCCGGCTTCATCGAGCAAAGGACGAAGGGAAAAGTCAAGGGTTAATGTATTTCCCTGAGCATCAAACGTATCAATTTCATAGCGGAGAAACTCTCCTTGAGCCGCTCGGGAAATAGACTCCTGTATGTTGGCTTGAGTCTGAGTAGAAGCCCTTTGACAGGTTGGAATTTCCCAAAACGGACGATTTAGAATTTCTTCACGGCTGACATTTTCCCAATTTAAAGCCGTTTGATTCAATTCCAAGACAATACCATCAATTGCTAATAATCCGGTGAGTTGAAAGCTATTATTAAAAATAGCTCGAAACTTTTGCTCGCTTTCTTTGAGTTTAGCCGTCCGTTCCTGAACTTTGTTTTCTAACTTATGATTAAGCTGTTTTAAGTTCTGATAGAGTTGAGCTTGCTGAATGCTGATGGCAATTTGTACAGAGAGTTCTTCTAAAAGTTCAAGTTCAGATTTTTCCCACTGCCGAAAATCATCACACTGATGAGCAATTAATAACCCCCAGAGTTGAGAGGGTTTGATGTTATATTTTCTCACTCCTTTATTTTCCTTTCTTTCGATAATAATCGGAAATATCAGATTGGCTTTGATCTGAAAACGTTCTAACATTTGGATATGACAGTCGCTATACTCGGCTTGATAAATATCGTTATTAGCATGGGATTTTTCCCAAAGTTGGGTGCGGTTTGTGGGGATATTACAGCACATATCTTGAGATGAAATATTAATTGTTTTTGGCCAGCCTTCTCCCACAGATTCAGAAATAACCCGGCCTTCTAGATGAGATTTAAACTGATAAACAACCACCCGATCACAATTTAAAAATGAGCGGACTTCATTGACTGAAGCTTGTAAAATTTCTTCGAGATTTAAAGATTGACGAATTCGTAAGGCGATGGTTGATACTAACCGACGTTGCTGTTGATTACGTTCGATTTGTTTGAGAAGTTTAACTCGTTCAAAGACAGTATCCACTGTTTTTAAAAGACTTTCAGGTGTTACATTCCCTTTCACTAAATAATCTTGAAAACCACTTTTCATAGCTTGTACAGCAACCTGCACATCCCCTTGACCTGTTAGCATGATTACAGGGATATCTAGACTGATTTCTTGTCTCAAAATTTCTATCAGTTCTAGTCCATCCATATCCGGTAGAATAAAATCCATGAGAATGAGGTCAGGCGCAATTTCTGATAAACATTCAAGCCCTTCTTCTCCCGTTTCTACTCCGATAATTTGATAGTTGTATCGTGAATCTTTAGTCAGATAACGACGATACATTTCTTGGTCAGTGAGAGAATCTTCAATAATCAGAATAATCCGCTTATGGTCTACTCTAGTCATAGCCTTCAGATCATTTTTATCTTTCAAATGTCAACTACTCTAATTTGATGGGTTTTAAAAACTCGTGATCCAGATATAATCAATCTCTAGCTTATATTCTTTGGAAGAATAACAGTCTCAAACCAATAAGAAATAAAATCTTGAATATTCTTTTTTAAACAATCAAGACCAATCGGTTTTTGAATGTAGCTATTCACTCCCTGTTGATAGCAGGCTTGAATATCTTTAGGATTAGAAGATGTTGTCAAAACAACAATCGGAATAATTTTTAAGCGTGGATCTTGTTTGAGGATAGCAATTACATCTCGTCCGTCCATTCCGGGTAAATTTAAGTCCATAACAATTATAGCTGGATCAGCTTGATTTTCTCGATTTGTATATTCTCCTTGAAAGTAAAGAAAATCAAGAACTTCATCTCCATCAATACAGCGCTGAATTGGATAGGCAAAATTTGATGATTTCATCAATCGCAGAAAAACTTCAAAGTCTTCATCACCGTCTTCGACAATCAGCAAATAAGGAATATCTTTTGATTTAATATGAGAGCTATTCATTTGATTACTCCTGCTTAGGATTGAGAGTAAAGTAAAACGTTGTTCCTTGTCCATATTCAGACTCTATCCATATTTGACCTCCATGACGCTCAATAATTTTTTTAACGATTGTTAAACCCGCTCCTGTTCCGCCTCCATAACGATTTCGACCATGCAACCGCTTAAAAATTTTAAAAATGGTGTCGAGATGTTTCTCTTGAATTCCAATTCCATTATCCCGTACATAGAGGGTACAAGGATTGACTTCAGTTTCTAGACAACCAATCTCGAGAGATTTGTGAGAGTTTTCATTATATTTCACAGCATTACTCATTAAATTACTAAAAACTTCTTCGATTAAAATGCGATCGCCTAAAATGACAGGTAAAGGTTGAGGAATGTTAATTGTAATTGATTCATTCGGTTGACTGATCCTTAAAACTTCAGTCACATTCTCGACTAATAAATTTAAGTCAATAGACCGACGGTTGAGTTCTTGACGACCTAAACGGGAAAAATGCAGCAAAGTATTAATTAAATCTTCCATTCGTTGGGTCAAACGGACTAACGTTTTGAGTTTTTCACGACCAGCATCATCTAAAATCTCACTATAATCTTCCATTAAAAAAGTGGAGTAATTGTGAATCCCTCGCAGGGGTTCTTTCAGGTCATGGGAAGCAATATAAGCAAAAGAATCGAGTTCATTATTACTGCGAGATAACTGTAAATTAACTTCGGATAATTCAGCCAATCGACGTAAAACAATGCTAAGGATTGCATTTTTCAATTCTTGGGCATTTTCGATTTCGCAACTTTGCCAAGGTAATGATTTAGATTCGACTGTTTCTTGCCAGAGTTCAAAAGATTTTCTAGGAAATAGGGTGAGACTGCCATCGGCTTCAACTTTTGGAGGTTTCTGAGGATTTCCCGCCCAGTTAACGGTTTGAATCACTTCTGAGCGAAACCATAAAATATAATTGGGTTGAACTTTACCAATTTCTAAAACTAACAACCCACTGGCTAAACTTTTAAAGTTTTGAGCGGAGGGATAAACTTTTGGTAAAGAATCAGTGTAGTAAATACTATCATCGATATTAAGTTGAATCCAATCAATTAAATTTTTGATCTCGGTTTCGTTGGGAGTCTGACCTATACATTGCAGATTGTCTTCTATATAAAGAGCGGCTCCTGAAGCACTGACCAGTTGCAGTAACGGATCTTCGAGATCAACTAAAACATTTAGTAAATCATCAGAGGTAGAAAGAAACAAAGTAATTTCAGATTGAATCTTTCTCAAATACACCTGATAATCCAAATTTTCATTTTGCTCTTTTGTGGGAATTTGTAAAGACATAACTTGACCCAAGAATTCACAAGCGGTTCGGATTTCATAGGGAACATATTTATCAGATGACTCGTGATGGCAAGCGACTAATCCCCATAATTTGTTATCTTTGATGAGAGAAATAGACAGGGAAGCTTTCACTCCCATATTTTCCAAATATTCCAGATGTATTGGAGAGACACTCCGAAGGACTGAATAACTCAAATCCAGGGGATTTTGAGTGAGAGGATTGTTTGCAGGAATCAACTCAACGGATTGATAATTTACATCGGGAATTAACCGCAGAAAATTTAAACAGTAGAGTTTTCGAGCCGGTAAAGGAATATCGGTCGCTGGATAATGTAGCCCTAAATAGGGTTCTAATTCTTCTAATTTATTTTCAGCAATAACATGACCGGAATCGTCTTCATCAAACTTGTAGATCATCACCCGATCAAACCCAGTTAGCTGACGAATTTCCCGGACAATGATAGAACAGAGTTCTTGGAAGTTTTTGGCTTGTTGAAATAAAGTGATAGTTCGCTTTGTGAGTGTATAAAATTTGGTAAATCCGGCGTTTTCTCGGCTACCGAGAGGCTCTAGTTCTAATACCGCTAGACCCTCAGAATAATGTACAATTCCGTTAAACGGTTGAGACTGAGGGCGACTGTGAAGGGAGACTGTGATCGGGTTAAGATATTCAAAGTTTCCAGATAAACATTGACGAACGGCTTCTATCTGTTCGGCGTCTAATAGATAATCTAAAGTTTGGTTTAATAACTCCTCCGGTGAAAATCCGAGTAAGTTTTCCACATTGCGACTAACTTGAACAATTCTCAGATTGGGTTCCTGGAGGCTTAAAAGGACTCCATGAGGCTGAATTAAACCCGGAATGTGAATCTGTTCGCGATCACAATTGGTTAAATTAACATTTGTCCCTGTAACCGTTTTATTTTGAGTCATTGTCCCAATCTGCTTCAGTCTAAACTTCTTAAATTTTTATATTTTCATTATATACTCTCACTGAATCTGTATTCTAGACTTCAATCACCTTGGGATTTTCTGACCCGCCATTCACTCAACATTTGTTAGATTAAAAATATTATATATTTTAAGTTTTTAACATAATTTTTTGGCTAAAACCTCAAAAAACGGCAGAAGATTTAATATCTTGCCGTTTCCAGTTTTAGAGTTTTTATTGCTCTGTCTATTGTTCAATATCAAGTAGATGCCCTAACAGAAGAAAGAATAGTCGTCAATCAAAAGATGAGAAGTGAACTTGACGTTTTTTAGAATCAACTAAGCTTTGTTTTGTTTACGAACTTTGCTTCCGGCTAAAGCCAAACTCACTACAGCTAAACTGGTAACTGTTGTCGGTTCAGGAACACTTGCAGCTACGGCTACTTTATTCGGTTCAAAGTTCATTGCCATCGCCATACCATCGTTTGCACATTCGGCTAAAAGGCTGATTAAAGCATCACCATCAGGAAGGAAGTTCCGATCAAAGCTAAAGCCAAAAGTATGTGCAAGGCTAAAAACTTCTTGATTTCCCGTACCGAAATCTAATCCTGCGAGTTCGTCATTGCTTAACATGGTAATTCCGCCTAATAAATTACCCGAAGCCATCACGTTTTGAATATTTGTATCTCCGATATAGTCTTTGGCTTCTGCTGCACTTAAATCACCAAAACCCACTGCTCCACTTTTTGTTCCTGTTGCACCTGGAGTTTTATCTCGGTTATTTCCTTCTACCCAACTTTGATAACTGCTAAAGCTTCCCCATCCACTATTTGAACTAACTACACTTTTAGCTTGTACATCTCCATAAACGCCTACGCTTCCAACTCCAGAATCATTAGAACCTGCGAAGCGAATTCCAAATAATTTATTAGCAGCACTGGCATCTTTGAAGGTCATGCCACTGAAGTTAAAGAACAAGTCACCGTAACCAACATTCTGATCGGCAGCAGAGCCTGAATAATTTCCTAAGAGGGGAATATTCGCATTAATCGCAATGGAAACTGTATCTTGGTCGGCTTTAATTGCCATACCGAACATTTCATATTTACTCGGACTGCCAACACCATTTAGACCGCCGTCAGTACCATCTTTAAAAGAATCTTTAACAATATTCCACTCAGAACCTACTGTTGTAAAATCAGCCGCTTGTGCTGCTTGTCCAGCTACTAAACTGAGGCAAATAGAGGTAGCGACGACTCCGACTGTTGTTTTTAAGTAGCTTTTCATGGCGTTCAACTCCGTTTACTTGTAGACTATTTTTTTCTTTGTTAACACCATCATATTCACTCAATTATGAAGATTACAACCAACATCTCAACAAAATCTGTAAAGAATTTGTATATCTGTAGATTCTGTGAATAGGTTAATTTCTTTGTTTTTTGCTTCTCCGTATATTCACGGATTAAGTGAGTTAAATTGATTGAATAAACTGTAGGGGCGGGTTAAACAAAGATCTATGTCTGTCATAAAAAACCTGAATAAACCCGCCCTCTGAGGCAGAACCCCGATCACTAAGTTGATGATTTTAAACTTCCTGAAGGTCAATATAATTAATTTTACCCCGTTCAATTTTGTCAGGAAGATTAACGACTTTGTATTGAGTTCCTTTGGGAACTAAAACTTCACATTCAGCATACATAGCGGAAAAATTACAAATAGCCACACCCGAACGATTCCCTTTAACTCTCAGTACAACTGAATAGCAAGAACCTGAATAATTTTCAGCAACATTCAGACTAAACGTAAAGCTAGCCATCGCTTCTAAAGTATAACCTTCAGGCTGCTGGATCTTTTCTAGAAAAGTTTTAATCGACTTTTCAGTGAATGACATTCCTCGATAAATCTCACCCTGATAGCCTGACATTTTATTCATAAAAGTGTTGAGAAGTTCTATTCTCGCGTCTTTTATTCCTTCTTGTTCAGCGCGTCGAATTTTGCGATAATCTCCCGTTGTAAAATCACTAATCGCATTAAAAATTTTTTCGACTACAGGGGTATCAATTCCGGTTAAGCGAGTGACATCTTCTGGTGTCAAGGGTTCCAACGTTGATGTAAGTTTATTCATAGCCCAGCAAAAAAAATTTATAAACCTTAGAAGGGTGAAGTGGGAACTTTTCGTCTCACAGGTATAAGCTTGGCGGTGCTTCTTGACTCAAACTGAAATGAACTCCGGGGGGACAGTCAAGCTTTAAACTGGATGTACAGACTTTAATCTCGGGTTTTTGTAGTCCCTATTACAATTTAAGCACTCTTTTCTGAAATTGCTAGGATAGAGTTACAGAAATTAAAATGAACCTATGATAAACTGAATAACCCCCAAAAATACGGATATTCCCCCAAGCCCATCTTTCAAAGTTTTCCGGGGTGCATACCACAAAACCCCTAAAATTTCAAGAACTTGTTGGTTAAACGAAGTAACAAACCGTGAAGCGGAAGAGATAACTATTGGTGGAAATATCCTGGAAATCGGTGTCAGGTTGACGCATTTTTCAGCCCAATCTCGGCCTAAGTAGCGAACATCCTTTTAAAATAAACAATGAGGGTACACTAACAAGAGGTCAACACCAGCAATGAGACTGTTACATACAATGCTGCGAGTCGGCAACCTAGAAGAATCTAAGAAGTTTTATTGTGATATTCTCGGAATGAAGCTCCTACGCCAGAAAGATTATCCGGGAGGAGAATTCACCCTAGCCTTCGTCGGTTATGGAGAGGAAGCCGATCAGGCTGTTATTGAGTTAACCTACAATTGGGGCGTAGATCATTACGAGATCGGGGATGGATACGGCCACATTGCTCTC
Organism: Limnoraphis robusta BA-68 BA1; assembly: GCF_034932365.1. Taxonomy (NCBI): domain Bacteria; kingdom Bacillati; phylum Cyanobacteriota; class Cyanophyceae; order Oscillatoriales; family Sirenicapillariaceae; genus Limnoraphis; species Limnoraphis robusta. The sequence continues at coordinate 27,825 of NZ_JAYGHR010000078.1, forward strand.
GGAGTAGACGATATCTACACCACTTGTGAGCAAATTAAAGCATCAGGTGCTAAAGTAACCCGTGAACCCGGCCCGATGAAACATGGTTCTACCGTGATTGCCTTCGTACAAGATCCCGATGGCTATAAAATAGAACTAATTCAACTCGGTACCCAAGGAAGCAGCAGCGAGAAAGAAACCGCAACTGCTGCAAGTTAATCAAAAAACGTAGAAGTAGGAGAACGAACAGCAGCACACCTTAGAACAAGATTTTCCTGCTTCTACCCTAAAAGTGTCCGCTCAAATTCCCAACCCAAAATCTGAAACCGCAAGATGCAACCGACTGATGAGAGCAAATTTACAGAGAAAGCCTGGGACGCTATCGTTAAGTCCCAGGAAGTGGCTCGTCGTTTTTACAATCAGAATCTCGAAGTTGAACACTTAATTATTGCTCTACTCGAACAAAATGGACTCGCTACAACTATCCTGTCAAGGGCGGGAATAGACCCCGATAGTTTAACTCAACAACTCGAAGCCTACACCAAGCGTCAGCCCCGAGTCGGTAAAATCGATGATCTCTATCTGGGGCGTGGGTTAGATGTATTGCTAGATGTCGCCGAACAAACGCGACAAACCTGGCAAGATGAATTTATCTCCATCGAACATATTTTACTGGCCTTTTCTGATGATGAACGGCTTGGGCGGCGTCTTCTCGGTGGCGGTGGACAACAACAGCAACAACCGACTCGCCCCGGACGCCCCGGCATGGAACAACGCTCATCATCCGCCCGTCCTCCCTCCGTCTCGGTTCGTAAAAAGCTAGAAGACGCCATCAAAGCCACTCGCGGCAGCGCAAAAGTCGAAACTCAGAACCCCGAAACGGGGTATGATGCCCTCAAACGCTACGGACGTGATCTCACCGAACAAGCCAAAGCGGGAAAACTTGACCCAGTTATTGGTCGAGATGAAGAAATTCGCCGAGTCGTAAGCTGTCTATCCCGTCGGACGAAAAATAATCCCGTGTTAATTGGAGAACCGGGTGTCGGGAAAACAGCGATCGCAGAAGGACTTGCCCAACGCATCGTTAATGGAGATGTCCCGGAATCTCTGAAAAACCGTCAACTGATTTCCCTCGATATGGGCAGTTTAATCGCTGGGGCCAAATATAGAGGCGAATTTGAAGAACGGTTACGGTCTGTTTTGCGAGAAGTCACCCACTCCGACGGTCAAGTTGTCCTGTTTATCGATGAACTCCATACTGTTGTCGGTGCAGGCGGTGGCGGCAGTACCGGAGGCTCAGGGATGGATGCCGGAAACTTACTCAAACCGATGTTAGCCCGGGGCGAATTGCGGTGTATTGGGGCAACCACCCTCGATGAATACCGCAAACATATCGAAAAAGACGCCGCTTTAGAACGACGCTTTCAACAAGTTTATGTTGATCAGCCTTCTCCCGAAGATACGATTTCCATTTTACGCGGACTCAAAGATCGCTACGAACGTCATCACGGCGTTAAAATTACTGATTCGGCTTTAGTCGCGGCGGCGGTGCTTTCCAGTCGTTATATTAGCGATCGCTTTTTACCGGATAAAGCCATTGATTTAGTCGATGAAGCTGCCGCTCAATTGAAAATGGAAATTACTTCCAAACCCGTAGATTTAGAACAAATAGATCGGCGGGTGATGCAGTTAGAAATGGAGAAACTTTCTATTGAAGGCGAAAGCGGTATTAGCAATGGAGATTCTAAAACAGATGTAGCAGTAAGTGTGCGCTTAGAACGCATTAAACAAGAAATTGAAGCCTTGAAACTCAAGCAAGAAAAATTATCTTCTCAATGGAAGTCGGAAAAAGAGTTACTTGATGGTATTAATACCCTCAAAGAAGAAGAAGAAAAACTGCGCGTTCAAATCGAACAAGCCGAACGAGATTATGATTTGAATAAAGCCGCACAGTTAAAATATGGCAGATTAGAAGCGGTTCATCGGGAACGGGAAGCCAAAGAAGCGGAACTGCTGAAATTACAGTCCCAAGGTTCAACTTTATTGCGAGAACAAGTCACCGAAGCTGATATTGCTGCAATTGTGGCTAAATGGACGGGAATTCCGGTTAATCGTTTGTTAGAGTCAGAACGTCAAAAACTCCTGCAACTCGAAAGCCATCTGCATCAACGAGTCATCGGACAACAGGAAGCCGTAGCTGCCGTAGCTGCCGCCATACGCCGTGCTAGAGCCGGAATGAAAGATCCCTCTCGACCTATCGGTTCATTCCTGTTTATGGGGCCGACAGGGGTCGGAAAAACTGAATTAGCGAGAGCCTTGGCAGAGTTTTTGTTTGATAGCGAAGATGCCTTGATTCGGATTGATATGTCCGAATATATGGAAAAACACGCCGTTTCTCGCTTAGTGGGGGCGCCTCCGGGATATATTGGCTACGATGAAGGCGGCCAACTTTCTGAAGCCGTGCGCCGTCATCCCTATTCTGTGATTCTGTTTGATGAGGTGGAAAAAGCCCATCCTGATGTGTTTAATATCCTCTTACAAGTGTTAGATGATGGTCGAATTACGGACTCGCAAGGACGGAAAATAGATTTCCGAAATACGGTGATTGTAATGACGAGTAATATTGGCGGGGAGTATATTTTAGATGTCGCCGGAGATGATACTCGTTATGAGGAAATGCACCGTCGGGTGATGGGGGCTTTGCGATCGCATTTCCGCCCCGAATTTCTCAATCGACTTGATGAAACGATTTTATTCCATGCTTTAAATAAGTCAGAATTGCGTCATATTGTGGCGATACAAGTGAAGCGATTAATGCGATTATTAGTCGATCAAAAAATTAGTTTGGTGTTGTCGCCAGAGGCAATGAATTATGTTGCTGAAGTCGGTTATGATCCGGTTTATGGGGCTAGACCGTTAAAACGAGCGATTCAACGGGAGTTAGAAAATCCGATTGCAAATTTGTTGTTAGAACAGAAGTTTATGCCGGGAGATACGATTTGTGTTGATCGTTCAGAAGAGGGTTTATCTTTTAGTAGTAAACCCCCCGTTTTAGAAAAACCCTCTTCTCCCGTAACCGCTATTACCACAATCGCTAAACTCGAAAACTAAATTTTTTATGGGGTGGTCAGTTTAAATTTTTGCAGTAATTTTAGAGATTGAGGTAAAACAATCAGAGCAATACTTTTGAACAAGAGAATCAAAATTAACTTTAATTGTTCCCAGAGTTGAGGTTCATACCAAGTATAAATTCCAATCAATCGCAAACCTTTCCAACCGTTGAGGCGAGAGGGAGCCTGTTCTAAGATTCTGCACGCCAGATACTTGTAAACAAGGGCTAAACTTTTTCGTTTTAACGGTTGGAGGTTTTTCGGTGCTTGAGAAAAAGCCTTGTTTAAAACCTTGACGACTTGTTGTTCTTGACGAGTAATATTGGCAGAGATCGAGTTATCGCGAATCCGATAAAGTATCTGTACTTTCGGAACATTTACGAATAGATAACGAGCCGCTAAACGCAAGTATAAATCCCAATCTTGTCCACCCGTTAAAGACTCATCAAAACCGCCTACGGTGTTGAGAGCATCACGACGAATTAATGGGTTTGAACCATTTTCCAGAAAGTTATAAAGAAGCATTGCAGCATAGGCTTCTCCATTAACTGTCCTGTGTCTTCCGGCTTGTCGCCAGGAACCCGCCTCATCTATAAAATCTGTCCAACTGTAAGCGACTGCGGCTTCAAGATGGGTTTGGAGGGCGTTGAGTTGGGCTTCTAGTTTATCGGGAGTCCACAAATCATCCGCATCTAAAAAGGCAATATATTCTCCAGAAGCTTGTTTGAGTCCTCGGTTACGAGTAGCGGCTGCCCCCGCGTGGGAACTAGAAACAACTTGGATACGTGGATCGCCGTACTGAGATATGATCTTGAGCGTATCATCCGTTGAACCATCATCAACAATAATCAGTTCAAAATCTGAAAAAGTTTGAGCAAGAACAGAGTCTATCGTTGCTTGAATTGTCGTTGCACCGTTATAGACGGGAATAATGATAGAGATTTGTGGCATCTTGAAATCTGCATCCCTATTAAACTGTTTATCGGATGTGGGGTTTGGGGAGCAATAAAACCCCGTCATTTATAGCGGGCATACATGGACTCCCCAAAGTCAAAAACAACCGCTCGATGTGCTTGTGTTAGACAAATCTATGCTATCATGTTCGGTATAAATTAAAAGGTAAGTAGTCAGAATTGATAGTTTTTGAGTTTAAAGCAAAAGGTAAAGATAGCCAGTATCGAGCAATTGATGAGGCGATACGCTCCTACAAGTTCATCCGAAACTCTTGTTTAAGATACTGGATGGATAACAAAATGGTGAGCAAGTACGACCTCAATAAATATTGCAAGGTGTTGGCTAAACAATATCCTTTTGCTCACAAACTCAACTCTCAAGCTAGACAGTCTGCGGCTGAATGTAGTTGGAGTGCAATTAGCAGGTTTTACAACAACTGTAAGAAAAAAGTACCGGGAAAAAAAGGATTCCCTAAGTTCAAGAAACACGCTCGTTCTGTTGAATACAAAACTTGCGGGTGGAAGCTTTCAGAGAACAGGAAACATATCACTTTCACCGATAAGAACAATATCGGTAAGCTGAAGCTAAAGGGAACCTATGATCTTCATTTCTACCAACTCGAAGACATTAAGCGAGTGAGGTTAGTGAAGAGAGCCGATGGATACTATGTGCAGTTTTGTATTTCAGTTGATGTGCGAATAGAAACTGAACCCACAGGAAAAGCAATAGGCTTAGATGTTGGGATTAAATATTTCTTGGCAGATAGCTTTGGAAATACCATAGAAAATCCTCAGTTCTACAGGAAAGCTGAAAAACAGTTAAATCGAGCTAATCGCAGAAAATCCAAGAAATACATTCGTGGGGTTAAACCGCAGTCAAAAAACTACCACAAAGCCTTGTGTCGATCTGCTCGGAAACATTTAAGAGTAAGTAGGCAGCGTAAAGAGTATGCAAAAAGAATTGCATACTGCGTAATCCACTCTAATGATGTGGTCGCTTAGGTCGACTTGAATGTTAAAGGGATGATAAAAAATCGACACTTAGCTAAATCAATTTCAGATGTTGCCTGGTCTACTTTTCGTCATTGGTTAGAATATTTTGCAATAAAATATGGGAAGCTAACAATACCTGTATCTCCCCATAATACCTCTGCTGACTGTTCTAACTGTGGGAAAAAAGTAACAAAATCTCTATCAACAAGAACCCATGTTTGTTCATGCGGATATTGTGAAGATAGAGATGTTAATGCGGCTAAAAACATTCTGAAAAAAGCCCTAAGTACGGTCGGGCAGACCGGATCTTTAAAGCTTGGGGAGTTTGCACCTCTTTTAATGTTGGATGATTCCTGCGTTGGAAAGTGCGATCTGTGAACCAAGAATCCCCGTCATTTATGGCGGGGAGTGTCAACAGTATAAAAGTGTAAATGCCGAATCACCCCAAAAGTATCAGCAAGAAGACAGAATTGAGCTATAGTGGGAGTGCGGCTCGATCAAGGGCTAATACTACTGAAAGCGGATCACTTCAAACCCTGACAAACAAGCGGTTATGCTGGATTTTACAATCGCTATCCCAACTTACAACGGCGCTAAACGTTTACCCCAGGTACTCGACAAGTTGCGATCGCAAACCGATGTTGAGCAGATTTCCTGGGAAGTGATTGTTGTTGATAATAATAGCACCGATAACACGGCGGAAATTGTTCAACAATATCAACAAAATTGGTTATTAAACGTTCCGTTACGCTATTGTTTTGAACCCCAACAAGGTGCTGCTTTTGCCCGAAAACGAGGGATTAAAGAGTCTGTTGCCCCTCTGACTGGGTTCTTAGATGATGACAATATACCTGCCTTAAATTGGGTAGCTGCGGCTTGCAAATTTGCCCACGAACACCCCAAAGCAGGAGCCTATGGCAGTCAAATTCACGGAGATTTTGAAGTCGAACCGCCTGCGAATTTTGAGCGGATTCAAGCCTTTTTAGCGATTACCGAACGAGGTTCAGAACCCCTTTTCTACAACCCAAAAGTTAAGTTATTACCGCCTTCAGCCGGATTAGTTGTTCGTCGAGAAGTTTGGCTTTCCAGTGTACCGGATCAGTGCATTTTGAGTGGTCGAGTTCCGGGGAGTATGTTAACGGGTGAAGACTTAGAAGTTTTATCTTATATTCAACAATCGGGATGGGAAATTTGGTATAATCCGCAAATGCAGATCAATCATCAAATTCCTCGCCATCGTTTGGAACGAGAGTATTTAATTCCATTTATGCGAGGAATTGGTTTAAGTCGTTATGTGACTCGTATGGTTGGGGTTAAGCCCGGAATTAGACCGATTTTATCCTTAGCTTATATGATTAACGATCTGCGAAAAATCGCATTACATTTAATCAAGCATGGTCAAGTTGTTAAAACCGATTTAGTAGCGGCTTGTGAGATGGAACTTTTTATCAGTAGTTTGAAAAGTCCTTTTTATTTATGGAAAAAGGGGTATTTAACTCGTTAGTCTTTACTGTTAATTTTCAGCTCTATCAAAATGAAAGTTATTGCATGGCCAGCCTTTAAAACAAAATACAAAAATCCCTACAATTGGCTACTGTACAATCATCTCAGTCAGCAGGGATCAGAGGTCACGGAATTTTCATTTAAAACAATATTACAACAAAATTATAATATTTTTCATCTTCACTGGCCTGTGGAAACAATTGTTCGTCATCCTAATTTATTAGTCGCTTGGACTAGAGCCAGATTAATGCTAGCGTTAATTGATTGGGTACGATACAGAGGAACTCGCATAGTCTGGACAATTCACGATCAAAAACCTCACTTACTTTTACATCCTAAATTAGCAAGCTGGTTTGAGTCTGAATTTATTAAGAGAGTTGATGGAGCTATTAATTTATGTCAGTCTAGTCAAGCTTTAACAAACGAATTATTTCCGAGGTTACAACATTGCCCAAATACGATTATTCCTCATGGTCACTATCGAGAAGTTTATCCCAATAATATTAGTAAAACTCAAGCAAGAGAAAGTTTAAATATTCCTGAAAATCATCGAACTTTGATGTTTTTAGGCTATATTGACCGTTATAAAAATGTTACGCAACTGATTCAAGTTTTTCGAGAATTAAATCCCCAAAACTGGACGCTTGTTATTGCGGGGAAACCGGAGATTTCTGAATTAGCTGAAGAGGTGATTCAAACTGCGGCAAACGCTCAAAATCTTAAATTAGACTTAAAGTTTATCCCCGATCAACAGGTACAAATTTATCTGAACGCTGCGGATTTAGTTGTTTTACCCTTTCAACAAATTTTAAATTCTGGTAGTGCAATTTTAGCACTATCTTTTGATTGTCCTGTATTACTTCCCAAGCAAGGCGCACTGGCGGAACTACAAACTCAAGTCGGGGTAGACTGGGTAAAACTTTACGAGGGAGAATTCACCACAACTGTACTTCAGAACGGTTTAAACTGGGTGATAGAAACAGTCCGTTCACAACAAGCACCCCTAGACGCATTAGACTGGCTTAAACTGAGTCAACAAACCCTTAATTTCTATGAAGAAGTCATTACTCATTCAACTCGCTAACATTTTTACCTATGCCGTATACTCCAGATTATTCTGAACATTATCCTTTAATTTCAGTAGCGATTTGTACTCATAATCGTGCTGAACGTTTACAACTGGCTTTAGAAGCCCTCAAAAAGCAATCATTGCCTCAAGACGTTTTTGAAGTCTTAGTTGTTGATAATCTTTCAAAAGATAATACAAAACAAATCTGCGATCAATATTCTCAAGACTTTATTCATTTTTACTATATTTATGAACCCATTTTAGGGCTTTCCAAAGCGAGAAACACGGCGTTAAAAGCAGCAAAAGGGGATTATATCGCATATCTTGATGATGATGCTATTCCTTGTGTTATTTGGTTAGAAGCGATTTTAGAAACATTTAAAACCATTGAACCTATACCCGTTTGTGTTGGGGGTCCGATTTACGGACTCTGGGAAATTCCCACTTTCAATTGGGTTGAAGAATATTCAGATATTGCTTCCTATTTTACAACATTAGATTATGGTTCTAATCCTTGTTGGTTTCCGCTTCAACGTTTTCCTTATGGTGCAAATATGACCTATCGACGAGACGCTTTATCCGAGGTTGGTGGGTTTTGTGAACAACTCGGAAGAAAGGGTGAAAGTCTACTGTCTCAAGAAGAATTACTGCTGAATTTAGCATTAGAACAGAAAGGCGAAAAATTCTACTATCATCCTAAAGCCTCTGTTCAACATTGGATTTCTCAAGAGCGAATAAACTTAAATTGGTTACTCCGAAGAAGTTATTGGCAAGGACGTTCAGAGGCAATTTCTGAACAACATTTAGGGAAATCTATAAAACAGCAACGCCAAGAAAGTGTAGTCAAACTTCTCAATTTTAGACGAATCATTGCTCAAATATTACCCAATCAACAAAGGAGAATTGTCACTCGTTCACGAATGTGGCGGAGTTGGGGATATTTCTATCAAGTTTGGTTTAACTAGAAGCTGATTGGCTTGTATTTTTGTTTAAATTGTCGATTTTTTGTAGACATAAAACATGAAAATAACAGTGATAAATATTAGTATTTTATCAATTAAAATAAGGAATAAAAAATGAATTCACAATCATTTCAACCGTTTTTTTTAGTTGGATGTCCTCGTTCAGGAACAACTCTATTGCAAAGTTTATTAGCAGCGCATCCGAAAATTACTTCATTCCCTGAATCTCACTTTTTTACTTTTGCTGATCCTAAGTATGAACCCAAAAGAAAAGCTTTAGGGCTGATTTCTAAAAGAATAAAGCCAGTTATGAAAAACTATTTTACACAAGAGATACAACGCCCAGAAATGCTTAACTATTTTTCTCCCTTACCTTGGGTTAAACCTTATAGTAAAAGTTTTATAAAAATTATGATGCAACTGACTGAAGAACAAGGGAATACTATTTGGTTAGAAAAAACACCTGAGCATATTTATCACCTGAATTTAATCGAAAGAGTGTTACCGAGTATTCAAGTCATTCATTTAGTCAGAAACGGGATAGATGTAATTGCTTCATTATTTGAGGCAACTCACAAATATCCTAAAGCATGGAGAAGTGCAAAAGACATTGATAGCTGTATTCAAGACTGGGTAACAGCTATTGAGATCACTAAACGGTATTTAGACAATCAGAATCATATTGTTGTCAGATATGAAAATCTGGTAGACTCGCCCGAAAAAACTTTAGAAAGTTTATGTAACTTTATGGGTTTAAACTATACTCAAGAGATGATTGAAAACTATGCTAAAGTTTCCCAAAAATTTGTTTTTGAGCAAGGGGGAAGAACAGTTAATCTAGAAATCAAAAGTGCGAACTCCCAAAAATTTTATACAATTTTTGATGAAGCGCAACAGCAATATATCAAAGAGCAAATTGCCCAAGTCAATCTAGAATCCCTCAATCAAAGATCTCTGTGAATCTCCAAGTCGGATATACGGAAATCCGAATCCTTCTTGGGGGTGATCCCATTCACAAAAAGGGATAGCGATCGCACACAATAGTCCCAGAATACCGTATTTCTAGAGCATTAGCCGTAAAACCTATGACCGTACTTGAACAGGGAACGATCACCATCCACACCGAGAATATCTTCCCGATCATCAAAAAATCCCTTTACACCGATCACGAAGTATTCTTTCGGGAGTTAGTCTCTAACGGCGTTGACGCCATTTCCAAACTCAAAACCATCGCCCGATCTGGGGAATATTCCGGCGAAACGGGCGAACCCGAAATTATCGTCGAAGTTGACAAAGATAGCAAAACCCTTTCCATCACCGATAACGGGATTGGGTTAACTGCTGATGAAATCAAAAAATACATCAACCAAGTCGCCTTTTCCAGCGCCGAAGAATTCATTCAGAAATATCAATCTAACGCAGAGAACGCCATTATCGGACATTTCGGCTTAGGCTTTTATTCGTCCTTCATGGTTGCCAAACAAGTCGAAATCGATACCCTATCTTACCAAGACGGAGCGCAAGCCGTTCACTGGACTTGTGATGGTTCACCGCAATTTAAACTCGAAGACTCCAACCGCACCCAACGCGGTACCACCATCACCCTCACCTTGATGGATGATGAACTCGAATATCTCGAAGCCAGTCGCATTCGTCAATTGGTGAAAACCTATTGCGATTTTATGCCTGTCTCCATCAAAATGGACGGGGAAACCCTCAACCGTCAGAAAGCGCCCTGGAGAGAGTCACCCAGCAACCTGACAGACGATGATTATCTCGATCTCTACCGTTATCTCTATCCCTTCCAAGAAGATCCTCTCCTATGGGTTCATCTGAATACCGATTATCCTTTCATTGTGAATGGTATTCTCTATTTCCCCAAACTCAAGCCCGATGTTGATGTGACGCAGGGGAATATTAAACTCTTTTGTAACCAAGTTTTTGTCAGCGATCACTGCGAAGAAATTATTCCGAAATTCCTGTTACCCTTGCGCGGGGTGATTGATAGCACTGATATTCCTCTGAATATTTCTCGGAGTGCTTTACAAACCAATCGCACAGTGCGGAAAATAGCCGATTATGTGGCTAAAAAAGTTGGCGATCGCTTAAAAGAACTTTATCGCGATGATCGCAAAGAATACATCCGGTGTTGGCAAGATATCGGTACTTTCGTTAAATTTGGTTCTCTTAACGACGAGAAATTTAAAAAGCAAGTTGAAGATATTCTCGTCTTCCGTACAACCTACAAACCTGAACCGACTGACAGCCAAAAACCTGAAGACGCTGATGATGCTTGGGAATCTTCAGAGAATATTGCTGGTAGTTTTGATCAACAAGGAAACTATTACACCACTTTACAAGAATACCTGGAACGCAACAAAGAACGCCATGAAAATCGCGTTTTTTACTGCACAGAAGAAGCTGCCCAAGCGACTTATATCGAACTGCACAAGAGTCAAGGCTTAGAAGTGTTGTTCCTGGATTCTTTCATTGATACACACTTTATTAGTTTCCTGGAACGAGAACACAGCGATGTTAAATTCCTGCGGGTAGACTCAGAAATCAATGAAGAATTAATCGATAAAGACAGCAGTAAAACTGAAATTGTCGATCCAAAAACCAACAAAACTCGCAGCGAACAAATTAAAGAACTGTTTGAGAAATCCCTCAACAAACCCCGTCTCAATATTCGCACCGAAGCCTTGAAATCAGAAGACACTCCCCCGGCGATGGTGTTACTTCCAGAAGCGATGCGACGGTTACAGGATATGACAGCATTATTCCAGCAACAAAAAGCTGAATTTCCCGAAGATCATGTTCTGATGATTAATACGTCTCATCCTTTAATTCAAAATCTCGCCAATTTGAGTCAAGGAAGTATAGAAGGAACTGAATCTCCTTCGGCGGAATTGGCAAAAATGATTTGTTATCATGTTTATGATTTGGCATTAATGGCACAAAAAGGCTTTGATGCAAACGCCATGAAATCCTTTGTAGAACGATCAAATCAGGTGTTGACTGAGTTAACTCAACGGGCGGTTTAATTAACCTCACCCCCACCCCCTCTCCTACCTCTCCCTAACCCTCTCGACCTCTCCCTACCCTCTCCTACCTCTCCCTAACCCTCTCCTACGAGGAGAGGGAAAAGGTGTCCCTGGCGGGACTATTTATTAATCGCGATAGCAGTAACAACAGGGGAGGTGGGTGACGGTTAGTGAGAGATTTCGCAGTTCGGCGGATGAGGCAATATAATGAAGGTTTGGACTGTAAATGAAGTGTTAATTTGGAGGTATTATGTCTCGTAGATGCCAGATCACCGGGAAAAAAGCGAATAATGGGATGGCGGTTTCTCACTCTCACCGTCGTACTCACAAGTTACAACAGGTTAATTTGCAATGGAAACGGATATGGTGGCCCCAGGGGAACCGTTGGGTGAGACTGAAACTTTCGACTAAGGCGATTAAAACCCTCGAAATCAAGGGTATTCACGCAATGGCAAAAGAAGCAGGACTTGATCTCAATAAGTTTTAATCTTGAGTCGCTCGATTTGAGGACATGGCGATCGCTTTGAGGTAAGATGATAGCGATCGCCAGTCTTTTTTATGAGTGATGTTGCGATTATACGAGTATCCGCCTTCGGGAAATTGTTATAAAATTCGTCTGTTGTTAACACAGTTGGGAATTCCGTTTGAACGAATTTATGTTGATATTGTTCAACGAGAAAGTCGAACCCCAGAATTTTTGAGTAAAAATCCAAATGGACGAGTTCCGCTTTTAGAATTAGAACCGGGAAAGTTCTTACCGGAATCTAATGCTGTTTTATATTATTTGAGTCAAGAAACGCCATTTTTCCCAACCGATCAGTTTGAACAAGCGCAGGTGATGCAATGGATGTTTTTTGAACAATACAGCCATGAACCTTATATTGCAACTTCTCGTTATTGGATTTCAATTTTAGGAAAAGCAGAGGAGTATAAACAAGTTTTAGAACAAAAACAACCGCTTGGTTATGCTGCGTTAGGGGTGATGGAAGAACAGTTAAAAAATTCTCCTTTTTTTGTGGGAAATTGCTACACCATTGCTGATATTTGTTTATTTGCTTATACTCATGTTGCGGATGAAGGCGGATTTGATTTAACTCGTTTTCCAGCGATTTTAGCTTGGATCAATCGGGTGAAAGAGCAACCCAATTATCTGAGTATTACTGAATAGTCGTTTAAACGCCTTTGTATCCAACTGTGCGATCACCTTCTGCGGCTGATTGGTTGAATTGAGATTGAACTTTAGAAGACCCAATTTGATTGAGAATAATCCCTAAAATAATCACACTTCCGCCAAGATATTGGGCAGTTGTTGGGACTTCACCTAAAATTAAATAAGAGGCTAAAACCCCAGCCAGGGGAGCAAAAGAATTTGCTAAAGAAATCTCAGATGTACTAGACTTTTTTAATCCCGAAAACCAACAAAATTGACCGCCAACGACAATTACAGCGCTATAAAGTAACATCCATTGCCACACAAAAGGAGAAAATACATCCATAAAGTGACTAAAACCAAAGAGCGAGACAACAATAATAAAAAAGATAATTGTACTTAAAAAATTTCGATAAAGATTGAAAAAACCCAGTGAAATATTGCGAAGACTGACTTTACTAATAATCGTCGCCACTGCGGCGGAAACTGCACCCATCGCCACCATGAATTCCCCGATTCCAATTTGAAATCCTGCCATATTCATCATTTCTCGATTGGGGTCAGGGAGAAATACGGTTAATCCCACACCAATAAAAGAAACAATTGCACCGATAATCACCCAACGGTTGACTCGTTCATTCAGTAAAAAAATAGATAAAGCCAGAACTAAAGGCGGTTCAATTCTGCTAATTAAAATTACATTATTAACCGTTGTCCGTTCTAAAGCTGAAAAAAATAAAGCTGGGCCTAAAGCACCTGCTAAGAGGGCGACACTGGTTAATGCTAACCAATCTTTTCTCGAGATTTGTTTAATGCGTTCAAAATTCAATTCTTGATAATACAGCAATAAAAAAATCAGAAAAGCCCAAATATTGCCAACAAACAGAAGATTACAAAAAGAGATGGGATTTCTACCGTCAATTAAATTTTCGGCTCCCAATTCAGTTAACTGACGAGTCACGGCGTTGGCGGCACCAAAAATCGTAACACCGAGTAAAAGATAGGCACGTCCGGGAATTCGCTGAATTAAATTCATTGATCGATGTGTGAGTGGATACCCCAACCGACACGCAAGTAGGTTGGGGAGGAAACGAACACCAACTAATTAACATTTGCTTGCCTGGAATTCGCTTTCCTGTTGACAAATCAACCCAGTGGCACGAGCAAGCAACACCACTTTGGACGCTGTAAATTGTCCGAGTCTTTTCCAATTGAGATCGGACACAGAAATTTGTTTTGCCGTGTCCCCCGAACACCATCCGTAATAGGTTTTTCCGGTTTTTTCCGCCTTGACAAAATCTCCTTTTCGGATGCCGTGACGGGTTGTTGTACCTCCATATTTTCGTCTTACTCCACCTAATGAGGGAACCATCAAGTGTAATTGACGACGACTAATTGGAGGGCGACGAATAACCGTAAACGGTGCATTCGTTATCGTTACAACACCCTCCCAATGACCGTAGTGGTGTCCGGTTTTGTATCTGGTAAAAGCGTGAGCCGCCAACGCAACACCATCAACAGCGTGAGTGGCTGGAATTCCATCACCTTTGGATGTTTTCTGTTTTTTTAGTCTCAGAAAATCTCGGAGATTTGCAGTTTGCCAACCCAGTCTGGTTGTAGTAGGCGCAAGTTCACTCAACCACTTGAGTTGATATTTTTGACCCACCATGACCGGGGAGAATCCTTTCCCTGACTGAGCTTTTTTACGCTTAGTCCTATCTACATCGGCTTTCACAATTTCGTAGATAATTTGGGAGACCGGGTAAAGTTTCATCAACTCTTTAACGATCCTTAATTCAAGCTGTTTGTTGGCTCGAATTGAGGGAGGAAGTTTGTTTCCCCTCCGGTTATCAAATCGCTTTTGCCGATGCGCTCTTTGAGCGTAAGGAAGTTGGCGATTGATTCGACGACCCCTGCGACCCCGACGCATTAAGCGCCTTTGTTCCATCCGTTTTTTGACGACTTCAAAGGGCAAGATTAGGTGAGCTGTCCAAAGCGTGAACTTTTTTGACTGAACACCCAGACCCGAAAAATGCTTGCCGGGGTCAATTCCGCAGGATATAGACTGAACTTCTTCTCCTAATGGTTCTTCGATTAGTTGAACGGCAAACGTGTTTAAATCGTTTCGATAAACCTTGGCTTTGCCTTCCTTTAACCAACGTCTAACTCGACTTGGCTTGGCTGGCATTAAAGGTTTGCCTTTTGGTGAAATTACAGGTACTCGATACATTAAGATAATTCTCCTTTTAAAGGAGTAGTAAGTCCCCTCGACTACCGTTAGCAAGATGTCCATTCTTAATGCACTTAAAACAAATAAGTTTGCAGATAATCCAGGCTGGGGAAGTACCTAGAAGTGCGTACCAGCTAACGGCTTATAGTCTATTCAACACAACGCGGAGAAATTTGCTTTTCTCAATCCCCGTCCGCCGCGAAGCAGGGCGGGGTTATTGAATACCTATAGAGGTTGACATCAGAGCCAGATTAGCATAAGTTTTCGGATAAAATTCAAGTCTAGGGAGAAAAAAGAGAAACGGGTAGGGGGGTAATTTATGAATTACTCCTACGCTCCGGGTAACTGTTAAATGAATGGATTGATTCAATTTCAGGTAAACTAGATTTTGTCGTTGTTTAACTCTCTCAAAAAGATCGTTAATCGGTCAGAGTGGAGGGTGAAGGAGCAGGAGTATCTTGGATTTAGAAATTGTTGCTCATCGGGGTTTTTCGGCTATGGCTCCAGAGAACACGTTAGCGGCGTTTAGTGCGGCGATAGAAGGGGGAGCGAATTCGATAGAATTTGATTTACAATTATCAGCCGATGGTGTACCCGTAATCTTTCACGATGAAACCTTAGATAGAATTACGGGAACTTCTGGTAAAGTTAGGGAGAAATCCTTAAATGAGTTAAAACAACTGAATGCGGGAGGCTGGTTTGCGGAACAGTTTGTTGGGGAAAATATACCCACGCTAGCGTCAGCGTTAGAGATTTTTAAAAGAGTGCCAAATTTTCTCTATTTTGATGTTAAACCTCATTGTCAATGGTCAGAAACAGAGGTTGAAGGGTTAATTCAACAGGTGAAAGAGGCGGGAATTGTTGAAAAGTGTATTATGACGGCGTTTAATGAGGACTTTTTAGATCAAGTTCGCTCTTGTTGTCCTGAGATGAAATTGGGATATTTTCTCACAGAAGCATCGGATTATCCGCAACAACTGCATAAAGCAGCCACAGCCGGAAATGCGATTTTAAGCAGTTTATTGGATGTGGTGTTAGAAAATCCTCACTTTGTTGAGGAAAGTCGTACTCAGGGGGTAGATTGGGTGGTGTGGACTGTTGACCGTCCCGAACATTTTCAACAGTTAATCGATTTGGGCGTCAAGCGAATTATTACCAATTCGTTGATCGGTTGGACTTGACATCCTCCCTCGCCGGAGACGAGGGATTCCCAAACATCGCTATTTGGGTTTCTGCTTCTTAGCACCTGGCTTAACAGATTTACTCTGTTCGGCTCTTATGGTCGCTCCACAGACTGACACTGCGAGTCCCGCAGCCAAAATATTTATACTGGCGTTGATATCCCGGTCGTGGTGAGAGTTGCACTTAGGGCAATCCCATTCTCGGATATTCAACGGCATTCTTTCTGCAATGTATCCACAGTTGGAACATCGCTTTGAACTGGGAAACCATCGATCTATTTTGATTAATTCCCGTCCGTACCACTCAGCTTTATATGTGAGTTGTCGGACAAGTTCTCCCCAGTTAGCATCACTAATTGCTCTAGCTAACTTGTGATTCTTGACCATGTTCTTTACCGCTAAATCCTCAACGACGATTGTTTGATTTTCACGAATCAGTTGAGTGGTTAACTTGTGAGTATGGTCACGCCTACAATCAGCAATTTTAGCTTGAATTTTAGCAACTTTAACTCTGGCTTTCTCTCTGTTTTTTGAGCCTTTAATTTTTCGGCTTAAAGACTTTTGAGCAAGTCGGAGTTTTTTGTGTAGTTTATTAAAGTGTTTGGGGTTGGAAACTTTAACCCCGTCAGAAGTGGTGAACAGACTGGTAATTCCCAGATCTATTCCCACTTTTTTATCGATGGGCCTGAGCTTGTGGTCTGTTGGGTCGTTGATCCTCAAAGAAACAAACCATCTACCACTTGGATCTAGTTTGACCGTTATGGTAGATGGTTTACAATTTTTAGGAAGCTGACGACTCCAACATATGGGTAAGGGTTCTTTGCACTTAGCAATATAGACTTGACCTTCTTTGAATTTGAAGGCTGACTTAGTGAATTCGGCACTCCCACCGTTACGTTTTTTCTTGAAGTTTGGGTATTTTGCCCGACCCGCAAAAAAGTTCGTAAACGCAGTTTGTAAGTGTCTTAAACCTTGCTGAAGTGGAACACAACTTACCTCATTCAAGAAGTCTAATTCTTCTTCCTTTTTCCATTCTGTCAGCATTGAAGATGTTTGAGAATAGCCCACTCGTTCCTTTTGTTCGTACCACGCTTGAGTTCGCGCCGCCAGTGCGATCGTTGTACACCAGTCTTACGCACCCCAATGTTCTCCTCAACAGACTTTCCTGTTCGGGAGTTGGATAGAATCGGTAACGGCAGGCTTTTTCTGTCATGCGTCACATCTTAGCATATAGTATGTGAAAGCTGCAATTAAAGAGGCGTTTCCTCCCGTCGGCATAGCCGAGGGTCTCCACGCCAAATTCAGATGATGGCTGTATCCTTTGCTTAATCGGGCAAGTGAGCGCTTCTAGGCTTCTGAAATCCCCAGTGTATCAACTGTTGTTGCAATTCTTAACGCAGCAGATGTCTTTTGGGGGTAAGAGGTTGGTAGACTGAAATTCATACATTCAACGTTTTTGCTCCCGGCATTGGTTTGTTCGTGGGGGTGACACTCCAAAGCTTAGTGCCTAACAACCTCTGCACCTCAAACCAGCAATCATTTAAGATCACAGAAACACTATGGTAGATTCTCTAAAAAAACCAGCTTTTGATGAAATACGGCCGGGGGTTAAAGTTCCCGCCAAAGAAACCATTCTTACTCCTCGGTTCTACACGACAGACTTTGATGAGATGGCGCAGATGGACATCTCAGTGAATGAGGATGAACTGCGGGCTATCTTAGAAGAGTTCCGGGCGGACTACAACCGTCATCACTTCGTCCGGGATGCCGAATTTGAACAATCCTGGGATCATATTGATGGGGAAACTCGTCGCCTGTTTGTGGAATTTTTGGAGCGTTCCTGTACGGCTGAATTTTCTGGGTTCTTACTCTACAAAGAGTTAAGCCGTCGCCTCAAAGACAAAAGCCCGCTTTTAGCTGAATGCTTCCAATTGATGTCCCGAGATGAAGCTCGTCATGCGGGATTCCTCAATAAAGCGATGTCTGATTTTAACTTATCGCTTGATTTGGGATTTTTAACGAAGAGCCGCAAATACACCTTCTTTAAACCCAAATTCATTTTCTACGCGACTTACCTCTCTGAGAAAATTGGGTATTGGCGTTATATCACCATTTATCGCCATTTAGAAGCTCATCCCGAAGATCGCATTTATCCGATTTTCCGCTTCTTTGAAAACTGGTGTCAAGATGAGAACCGTCATGGTGATTTCTTCGATGCCATGATGAAATCTCAGCCGCAAATCCTCAATGATTGGAAGGCGAAGCTGTGGTGTCGTTTCTTCTTGCTGTCGGTATTTGCCACCATGTACTTAAACGATGTCCAGCGTTATGGTTTCTATGCAGCCATTGGCTTGGATGCGCGGGAATATGACAAGTATGTGATTCTCAAAACCAATGAAACTTCGGGTCGTGTCTTCCCAATCATCTTGGATGTGGAAAGTCCTGAGTTCTACGAACGGTTGGAAGTTTGCGTCAAAAATAACGAGAAATTAACGGAAATTGTTAATTCCAATACCCCTAAGTTCTTCCAGTTGTTCCAAAAACTACCCTATTACCTCTCTAGTGGTTGGCAGTTGATCAAACTGTACTTCATGAAGCCCATTGATGTTCAGGCTCTAGAAGGCACGGTACGTTAAAGCTGACGTTTGAACTTTCGACTAGAATAAATAGATAGTAGGCTCTGTGTTAAAAGCAGAGCCTCTTTTTTTTAACTGTTGCATGGAGTCACCCTCGAGTGCAGTAGGATTGAGCCGGGATAATTCAATTAAAATAAACAAGCTTCACCTATTTTACAGAGGTCAACAGATGATTCGCAAATGGTTGATGTTGCTGCAACGACTGTCGCCGATTCGGGGAATATTGACATTCCTCAGAAATGCGAACGCCTACCCAGAAAATTATGGCAATTTAACTGCTCTTTCCTACGAAACCTGGCGCAATCGCTTTCTACGAGCCAGATTAAATTTAGCCTTTGGGTTGGTGTTGTGGGCCTACTTGACGAGCTTTGTGTTAAACCTAGCTCGATTTTTTTATGTGGGGGAGGCTTTTTTTGATAAGCAACTGATTATTCAATTGATTGGGCTATTTAGCTTATCTACGGGTATGGGAGTCCTGCAAACTCACTGGGGGCGTCGTCATCTCGGCTTGATTTTTCTGGGGTTTTCTTGGTCTTTGGAGATGAACGAACAGATTATTGAGACGATTGTCGAGGTTCTCAGGCCAGGTTCGCCCCTGGTTAGCCCTGAACTCATGGGTTGGGGTTCAACCTTTTTTACGCAAGCGACTCTCATTCCCGTTTGCTGGCCGCTGCACTTCTTATCACAGATGATTACGTTCGGGTATTATTTCGGGATTAATCGTATCTTTGGATTTGACACGATTCCTAACTATAATGAGCCATTGCGGTTGATTTTGATGTTATTTTGGATTTGTTTGATTTGTGATTTATCTGTCTATTTATATGAACGTCTACAACGGGCTGAGTTTAACGCTCGTCAGCAATTGGAAATCGCAGAAGCCAAATATCGAAGTATTTTTGAAAATGCTGTTGAGGGACTGTTTCAGTCTACTCCTGAAGGACGTTTCTTGGATGTTAATAGTACCTTAGCTCGCATCTGTGGCTATCAGTCACCTCAAGAAATGATGGCTCAAATTACGGATATTGGAGGTCAAATGTATGTGGATAAACAACGTCGTGCAGAGTTTATTCGGTTAATGGAAGAAAATGAAAGTGTACTGGCGTTTGAATCTCAAGTTTATCATGCAGAGGGTTATGTAATTTGGATTTCTGAAAATGCCAGAGCCGTGCGAGATGAGGAAGGTAATATTATTGCCTATGAAGGAGATGTCGAAGAAATTACAGAACGCAAACGAGCGGAAGCTGAAATGCGTAAAGCCCTGCAAAAAGAGAAAGAACTGAATCTCTTGAAGTCTCGTTTTGTTTCGATGATTTCCCATGAGTTTCGCACACCCCTGACGACAATTATGGCAGCCACCGAGGCACTAGAATATTATGGTCATCGCTGGAGCGAAGAGAAAAAAAATAAATATTTTAATCGGATTCAAGTGACAATTCAGCACTTGACAGAACTGTTAAATGATGTTTTAATTATTGGTCAATCAGAAGCCCATAAACTTCCCTACAATCCGACGTTTACCGATTTAGATACTTTTTGCAAGAACTTACTGGAAGAAATTCAATTGACTGCTGATCGGAAGTGTAAGTTCACTTTAAAAATTCATGGTAAAAAAAATAGAATCAATCTAGAAAACACTCTCCTAAAAAACTCTCAAATGTTTCCTTTAATTGATGAAAGATTATTACGACATATCTTTACAAATCTGATTTCAAATGCTATTAAATATTCTCCGAATGGAGGTGAAATTGATTGGAAAGTTTTTTATCAAAAAAAACAAGTTATTTTTATGATTAAAGATGAAGGAATTGGCATTCCTTTTGAAGATCAAAAACACTTATTTGAATCTTTTCATCGAGCCAGAAATGTAGGTACAATTCCAGGAACAGGTCTAGGATTAGCCATTGTTAAACGGTCTGTTGATCGATTAGGGGGAACGATTACTGTACATAGCGAAGTTGGAAAGGGTACAATATTCACAGTAACATTGCCATTGAGATTTAAGGAGCAAGAACTCGATGAAGCGGATTTTAGTGATTGAAGATGAATCAGATGTGCGGGAGATTATTCTTGATATTCTAGAAGCTGAAGAGTTTGAAGTCAGGGGTGCAGAAAATGGTAGAGACGGTGTTGAACTTGCTAAAGAATATTTGCCAGATTTGGTGATTTGTGATGTAATGATGCCAGAAATGGATGGATATGATGTTTTGAAAACATTACGTCAAAATAAGAACACCTCGACTATTCCTTTCATCTTTTTGACGGCTAAAGCTACTCGCGAAAATCTCCGCTATGGGATGAATTTAGGGGCTGATGATTATTTAACTAAACCCTTTAGTCGCAAAGACTTACTAAACGCAATTTCTAGTCGAATTCAAAAGAAAGATGCGATTGATCAAAAAACACAAGAACATCTTGATGAACTCAGAAGTAGTCTGACGCTTTCACTCCCCCATGAACTGCGGACTCCTTTAAATGGAATTCTGGGTTTATCTCAACTGTTGATAGAAGATTTTACCGAGATGGAAGCGGTGGAGGTACAACCGATGTTAACTGATATTCATACTTCCGCCCAACGCTTGTATCGATTGATTTCTAATTTCCTTCTTTATGCTGATTTAGAACTGTTAGTTCACGACTCAGAACGTATGAAGTTTTGGCCAAAAGGTTCTGTTAAAGATCCGAACACATTGATTACAAAAGTCGCTGATGAAATGCTAGAATCTTTACCCGAACGCCAGTCAGATTTTAATTTAGAACTCGAAAATAATTGTGAAGTTAAACTTCCCGAAGAAATTTTCAAAAAAATTGTAGAAGAACTGCTGAATAATGCGTTTAAATTTTCCGAGGAGAGCCAAAAAGTCGGTCTTAAAAGTGAAGTATATTCTCAAACATATTCTCTCGAATTCATCAACCAAGGCAGGGGAATGACAAGCGATCAAATTGCCAAACTAGGAGCTTATAAACAATTTGATCGAGGTCGAGCAGAACATCAAGGGGCCGGATTGGGATTGGCAATTGTTAAACGTCTTTTAGATTTGCATGGCGGAGAATTAACCCTAGAAAGCATCCCTGATAAAATTACAACTGTGCGTATTATTTTACCGATTTCTAGTCCTGACGAGAATATTCGGTTTGAGAAGTGACTGAAAACAAGTGAGCTGAGAGTCAATTGATTTCCATTAATCAAAAGTTTGTCAATTATTCGCGTAAAAGTTGCTGAATCATCCGATTTGCTTGTGAACCATAACTCCCACCAAATAAATTAAAATGATTGAGAATATGATAAAGATTGTAAAGGGTTTTGCGATTGGCGTAGCCCTCATCAAGCGGGAACAGTTCATCATATCCTCGATAAAAAGCAGGTGAAAAGCTACCAAACAATTCAGTCATTGCTAAATCAACTTCGCGATCGCCATAATAAGTTGCAGGATCAAAAATTACAGGTTCTCCGTCAGCCGTAACAGAGGCATTTCCGCCCCATAAATCTCCGTGTACCAAAGACGGTTTGGGTTGATGACCTGCTAACAATTCCGGAATTTTTTCAATTAAAACCTCAGCATTGTCAAAGTGACCTCCCCGCTTTTTCGCCAGTTTTAGCTGATAGCCAATTCGATGATTTGCCCAAAATTCCGCCCAATTTTCTGTCCAAGTATTAATTTGAGGTGTTGAACCAATGGTATTATTAATCTCCCAACCAAACTGATGCTTTCCTGGATAGTCATCGGCGGGCGTCCATTGGTGCATCATCGCTAACTTTCTTCCCATTTCTATCATCGCTTCTGTGTGGCTGCGTCCCCCCATTTCCAACCATTCCATCACAATATAAGCTGAGTTTTCTTCTGTTCCCCAACAAAGGGGTTTAGGAACTCGAATTGTATGAGTTTCCCACATCTGTTTTATCCCTAAAGCTTCCGCTTCAAACATCGAAATTTGAGACGCTTGATTGAGTTTTACAAAATAGTTGCGAGAACCATCAGTGAGGTGATACCCTTGATTAATACAGCCTCCACCCACAGATAGAGTATCACTCGCCTGAAATTTTTCTCCTGTTACTTGGCTAATATGTTCAGAAACTTTTTCCCACATCATTTTTAATTCCTATTATTCTCAATCCTATCTTAGCACTTCTAGTTTTACAATCTTCTTAAGATAGATTTTCCGTAAATCAAAGCTAAATCTCATCTTCTTGATTTTCAAAAAGCATCACTTCAGATTTTTGATAGCGGAGTTGAAAGTTGGGTAATTTTTTGAGTTTCTCAACGAGAGTATCAACAAGTTCTCTAGAACTATCCCAGCCGGGATAACTCGCATTCAGTAAAATATATTTAAACTGATTTAAGTCAAATTGATCAGCTCTTTTTGTTGCTAACATTATTACAGAACGATGGGTTAAATGAGGCGCAATATGATCGGCTGTTAAAACACTCCCTTTTGTTTCGACTAAGGAAACCGCTTCGTGAGAAGCTTGAACCGTATCAAAATGTCGGAGATATCTTGAAGCAAAATAGCCATACTTTGCCAAGGCAAAAAACGCAATTAATGACCATAAGACAATCTTTTTGGGATGACGTAACCCTCCTCCTCCTGCGGCTAAAGTGGAAATAACAGCCACTAATAAAAAAGGTAAAATCGGAAGGGAATATTGTTGCGTTAAATTTTTTTGCTGAACACTATCACTCAGTAAATTTAAAACTAAAATTGGGACTGCACCCACCAAGGGCGTTAAATGTCGGGGAGAAAGTCCCCAAATGATCGGAACAGTTAGCAGGACTAAATACTCCAAATTAGCTAAGGTAAAAATTTGTTTCAAAACAATTCCCGGTTTTAGCAACAAATTAATCGCAATTTCCCCAACAGAATTTCCGAGAGAATCATAAAATTTAACACCTGCGGGTTCACCTCCACTGAATTGAGGAATGATCACCTGAGTTGCAATGAAAAACCACGTTAAACCCAAAAATAAAGCAATTAATCCACAAGTTCGCCGATTTTCAAACAACAGTAACCATAGCCCTAAAGCGGCGACAGTTAAAGATAAAACCGCTTTGCAGCTTAAGATGATCACCAGGGCGAAACTAAAGGCTAAAACTTGCTGTAAACGAGCGGCTAAAATCGCCCAGAGTAACGCAGGAAGTGCTATAACTTCTGGATGAAAATCAAACAAATTGAGATTAAAAACAAGCGGATAAAGTAAATAAACGGCAGCCATAGCCGAGGCTTGGGATTGTTTTAAATTTGCTTGAGTTGCTAAATAAAAAGTCGGTAAAGCACCCATCGCCAGGCTAACCGCTTGGACAAAAAATAACCAGTGAATATCTGGGAAAATCTTGTATAATATAGCCAAAGGATAAAGTATCCAAGCCCCATGATCACCCAAAATATGCAAACCTCGAAAAACCACAAAAGGTTCTTGCCCTTGACTAATTAGGTAAATCCCATTATCAAAAATTCCCAAATCAAAAGCATTGGATTGAAATAAGGCATGACGTAAACTGCTACAAATAAACAAGATGATGGTACTGACAATAACCATCACACCCACGAGATTAAGTTTAGAAATAAATTTGGTCATACTGGGTAGATTGATTAAACCTCTAGATACAGCTTTAAGGAAATGCTATCATTTTAGATGAAAAATTTGCTCATTTAGGATTGCCAAAAGTCTGCAACTGTGAAACAATAAAAAATTCTCCTGTCCTGATGGAACCTCGAACTGCTAAATTAGGGTCTGAGAGATTGAATATTTGGAAATGACGCACTGGGAATGACAACATTGAAGATAGCCAAACCCCTCAAACAATACTGGAAATCCTTTGATCAACATCCAAAAACAAGTTGGGGATTCTCAATTTTTGGGTTGTTGTTGATTTGTAGCATCGCGTTTCTGTGGAATTTGGGGAATACTGGGTTAGTTGATGAAACTGAACCCTTGTTTGCGGAAGCCGCCCGTCAAATGGTACTGACAGGAGATTGGATCACGCCCTATTTTAACGGTGAAACTCGCTTCGATAAACCCCCGTTGGTTTATTGGTTGATGGCGGTGGGTTATCAAGTTTTTGGTGTGAATGAATGGGCGGTGCGTTTTCCCTCCGCATTGGCGGCGATCGCTTTAACGGTGGGTTGTTTTTTAACCTTGCGATCATTCGGATTTTTTCCCTCAAATTTTCCAGTTGATTCTAGACAAAAAACACGCCAGTTGTGGTTATCTGCTTGGATCGGATCGGCGATCGCAGCTTTTAATCCTGAAACCCTGATTTGGGCGCGTCAAGGCGTCTCAGATATGCTGTTAAGTGGGTGCATGGGAACCGCTTTATTTTGCTTTTTTTGGGGCTATGTTGAGGAAGGAAAAAAAACAACCGAAAGCCCAGAAGGTTTTTCTCTTTCTCAGTTATTCCTAGACTTTTCTCTGCCTAATAAATGGTATTTATCCTTTTATATTTTCTTGGGATTAGCCGTCTTAGCAAAAGGACCTGTTGGTATTGTTTTACCAGGATTAATATTAACATCTTTTTGCCTTTTTCTCGGTAATTTTAGAAACGTTTTACACGAAGTAAAGCCCCTTGTAGGCGGAATCATTTTCACAATAATTGCCCTGCCTTGGTATGTTTTAGTCATTCTCCGCAATGGTCAAACCTATATTGATTCTTTCTTTGGCTATCACAATATTCAACGATTTACGAACGTCGTTAATGGTCACGCCGCCCCTTGGTATTTTTACTTTCTTGTTGTTTTAATTGGCTTTATGCCTTGGTCGATTTATTTGCCCTTAGCTATCATTCGTTCTCACTTCTGGCAGCGTTCTTTTTGGCGTCAACAGCCTCGTGATCATCAGTTAGGTTTGTTTGGGTTATTCTGGTTGGTTGGTATTTTTATATTTTTCTCTATTTCTGTTACAAAGCTTCCCAGTTATGTCTTACCAGCAATGCCAGCAGCATCTATTTTAATTGCCTTATTATTTAGTGAATCAATAATTGCCCAAAATTCAGAAATCCAGGAAATAAAAGCTTCAAAAAATAGAGGAATACTGTTCACGGGAGGATTCAATATTTTGTTCCTCGTTATTCTGGGAATTGCTTCTCTTTATAGTCCTCAATTCATCGGAAGTGATCCAGCGATCATTGACTTACCCGCAGTCGTTGAAAAATCGGGCTTACATTTACGAGGAGGAATCATCTGGCTGATAACAGCAATATTAATCGCATGGATACTGCGATATCCCAATCAATGGCGTTGGTTAATCGCTGCCAATTTAGCTGGATTTATGGCGTTTTTTATGCTTCTAGTTAATCCCGCAATTTTTCTGATTGATGAAGTTCGTCAACTCCCCTTAAGACAAATTTCTCAGCAGATTTCTCAACTCGAAAAACCCCAAGAAGAACTCTGGATGATCGGCTTTAGAAAACCCAGTGTTGTCTATTATTCAGAACGTCATGTTGTTTTTTATACGGTGCTTGACTTTTTCAAGGGATTAATGGAAGATCAGCCAATATACAATCTTTTTGATTCAATTCAAAATCGTCCCAATCCTTCAACAATTATGGTGATTAGTCGCCTCAAAGAACTTGAAAGACTGGGTTTACAGGATCAAGATTATAAAATTCTAGAAGAAAAAGGTCGTTATCTATTAATTAGAGTTGAAAAAAAGATGCTTTTAGATCGGGTCTTAAATTTACCTTAGATTTTTTAACAGAGGCTAAAACGATGTCAGAAAAAATACCATCCTTCTTTGGTAAAACAAAGTTTATTGAAAGTCAGCTTGATGAATTTATGGATAAAGTATCTGAGGGAAGCTTATACTTTGAAATGGGTTTAACCTCCTATCTTGCCAAAGGTTTTGTTACCGAAAGCTGTGAGGAAAAAATGCAGCAAATTCAAAACGTTAAAGATCGCTGTAACGAATTACGGCGGGCAATTGAATCTGAACTCTACACAGAAATGTTAATTCCAGATTCCCGAGGTGATGTCTTAAGTTTGCTCGAAAATCTTTACTATTTAATCGATGTATTTGGTGATATCTATCAAGATATTATCATCGAAAAATTAGAAGTTCCCACGGTTTACGAAAAAGACTTTAAAGATCTCACCCAAATGGTGGTTAAAAGTGTAGAAACGATTGTCATTGCAGCCCGTTCGTTTTTTAGAGATCCACGCACAGTACGCGATCACATTTATAAAGTCAGAGTTTATGAATCTGAATCTGATAAAATTGCTTTACGGCTCAAGAAAAATATTTTTGATTCTCAATTGCCTTTGGAGCGAAAAATTCAACTGCGCGATAGTGTAAATGTGATTAATTCTCTGGCGGATGCGGCTGAAAATGCTAGCGATAAACTGGCAATTTATGCAATTAAACGAGTTTTATAATATTAGTAGGGTGCATCAAATAGTTAAGCTTTTTTCTTGAACAAAAGCCATAGGTTTGATGCACCTAAAGGTAACAAGTTTGATGGTATTATTTTTTGAGGTTAATTTTCAACTAAATGGACATCATCGCAACACTCATTTTTCTGTCGAGTGGCTTATTTTTGGGTTGGTCTTTGGGGGCAAATGATGCAGCTAATGTATTCGGTACAGCCGTCGGAAGTCGCATGGTTAGATTTAGTACCGCCGCTTTTATTTGTAGTATTTTTGTTATAATCGGAGCAGTGATTGGGGGTGCTGGTGCTGCGGAAGGCTTAGGCGAATTGGGTGCAATTAACACGCTACCCGGTGCATTTACAGCCGCGTTATCTGCCGCAATTACAGTGTTTTGGATGACTCAAATTGGCTTACCTGTCTCTACCAGTCAAGCCATTGTAGGTGCAATTATTGCTTGGAACTTATTTAGCGGTTCAGCAACCGATATCAACGCATTAATCAAAATTATAGGGACTTGGGTTGCTTGTCCAATTTTAGGGGCAATTTTTGCGGCTATTATCTATAAAATTGTGGTGGTTTTCATTAACGGAATCAAACCTCATTTACTTCAGCTAGACTTCTACACTCGTTTTTTCTTAATCTTAGCAGGTGCATTTGGTTCTTATGCACTTGGAGCGAATAATATTGGGAACGTCATGGGAGTATTTGTTCCTTCCTCTCCGTTTACAGATATTCGTCTAAATCAATTGACTTTTAGCTCAGTAGAACAGCTTTTTTTATTAGGAGGAATTGCCATAGCTGTGGGAGTCTATACTTACTCTAAAGGCGTAATGATGACAGTCGGAAATAATCTGATGCCCCTGTCTCCGGTGGCTGCATTTGTTGCTGTTACTGCTCATTCTCTCGTTTTATATGTATTTTCTTCGAGGCAGTTACAACAGTTTTTGGTGAATAATAATTTACCGACAATTCCGCTCATTCCTGTTTCTAGTTCTCAAGCGGTAGTCGGTGCAGTTATTGGTATTGGTTTACTACATGGAGCCAAAGGAGCCAGACAAATTAAATGGAAAGTTTTACGCAATATTGCATTGGGTTGGATAGCGACTCCCATTATTGCGGTTATACTGGGTTTTGTGATGCTTTTTATTCTGGAAAACGTCTTCAATCAACAAGTTTATTAAAATGAGAAACAGAACTTTGAATTTATTATTAAATAATCTCGGTTTTGGCATGAATATTATAGCAATTTTGGCTGCAATTGCAACTATTCTGGGTTTTTTGGGTCGCCAATGGTGGGTTTTCCAACTCCTCGATCATTTGCGAGTTCAATTGAGTTTAATTTTACTGCTGGCTATTTTCTTAAATGGGATTAAATATCGCTTTTGGAGTTTAGCTTTTAGTCTCCCCTTATTCCTGAACGTCCTGTTAATTTTGCCTTTGTTTATCCCACCTTCTCAAAATATTAACGCTGTTCAAGGGAATAATACTGCTCAAAATTCCTTACAGTTACTTCATCTGAATCTTGACCGCAACAACACCAATTATACACCCACACTGCAATATTTAGACCAACAAAATGCCGATCTAATTTTTCTCCAAGAAGTGACACCCGCATGGTTAAATCAGATTGAATCTAATCTTACTCGTTATCGGGTTGTCGAGTCCCGTCCGCTAAAAAATTCTCATGGAGTTGCCTTTTTAGTCCCGACAAATTTACCCCCATCTCTGCAAATTAAAAACACAGAAATTCTTCATTTTCCCTCAAATTCCGAACGTCCGATGATTGCCACTCAGATACAAGGGAATCAAACCCTATCTATTCTCAGTTTACACGTTACTCGTCCTCGAAATAACGGCACTTCTAACTATCAACAAACTGAACTAGATGCAGTAGCCGCTTGGAGTCAGCAACAACAAAATCAGGGAAATCAAGTAATTATAATAGGTGACTTTAATCTTACCCCTTGGTCAAGTCGATTTCGTCAGTTTTTACAAGCCGCTCATTTGAGAAATTCTCAACGAGGTTTTGGACTTCAACCCACTTGGTTAGCAGGTTTACCTCCTTTTATGATGATTGCAATTGATCACGCGGTGTACAGCGAGGATCTGATGACTTTAGACCGAAAAATAGGCCCTAAACTTGGCTCAGATCATTTACCGCTTTGGCTAGAAGTCACTCCCAGAGGTTAACTCAGTTGATTGAGGATAGGGCTTGAAAATTACCTAATACTTAACAATTTTGATAAAATATGCTATGACATTAATAGAACGGTTAAAATCATTGAAACGGGTTGCATTTGTCTAAGCTGTTCTTTGCCGTTACAATTAGTGCATAATCTTACAGAACAGCGACTTGCTAATCTGAAGCTCTAAAGCCGATTAGTAAATTGGGTCTATAGAATCAACGTTAACACCAAAAGAAGTCAAAACCTGAAGTTTAGAAGGGGAAAGTTTTGTGAAAATCTTAGTGACAGGCGCGGCTGGATTTATTGGATTTCATTTGTCTAAAAGGTTACTGCAACGAGGGGACACCGTTATCGGATTAGATAACCTCAATTCCTATTATGATGTTTCTTTGAAAAAAGATCGACTTGAGCAAATCAGTTCTTCAAAAGATTTCACCTTTTATCAATTAGACTTGGCCGATCGCGAACAAATAGAAAAGCTCTTTTCTGAACAAAAATTTGAAGTTGTTGTCAATCTAGCTGCTCAAGCCGGAGTTCGCTATTCTATCACGAACCCCCATGCTTATGCTGATAGCAACCTCACGGGTTTTATGAACATTCTCGAAGGTTGCCGTCATACAAACGTGGGTCATTTAGTTTTTGCATCTTCGAGTTCAGTCTATGGGGCAAACAAAAAAATACCCTTTGCGGTTGAAGATAACGTTGATTATCCCGTCAGTTTATATGCAGCCACAAAAAAAGCAAATGAATTAATGGCTCACAGCTACAGCCATCTCTATAATATGCCCTTAACAGGCTTACGTTTCTTTACCGTTTATGGGCCTTGGGGTCGTCCAGATATGGCAGTTTTTCTGTTTACAAAAGCCATTCTTGCAGGAGAACCCATAAAAGTCTTTAATTATGGTAAAATGCAACGAGATTTTACCTATATTGATGATTTAGTTGAAGGCATTGTCCGGGTAATAGATAACGTTCCTCAGCCCAATACAGAAGCTGAAAGCAACTCAAAAGCTCCTTACAAAATCTACAATATTGGCAATAATAAACCCGTTGAACTTTTGCGAATGATCGAAGTTTTAGAGAACTGTATTGGGAAACAAGCCGTCAAAGAAATGCTTCCGATGCAACCCGGAGACGTGCCGATCACTTATGCAAATGTTGATGCTTTAGTTCAAGACGTTGGCTTTAGTCCCGATACCCCAATTGAAGTCGGAATTGAACGATTTGTAGAGTGGTATCGGACTTATTACAACTGCTAATTCTAACTTGATAAGTTTCTCTGTTACTCCTCCCCTGATTAATTTTAGTCAGGGGAACCTTGAACATGGTAGCCTAAACTATAGCGGAAAATTTCCCTTTTGCAGCCATGACTCAGACCGTTGACTTCCTTAGCCATCTCAACCCCTGCCAACGCCAAGCCGTCGAACATTTTTGCGGTCCGATGCTCGTTGTGGCGGGAGCAGGTTCGGGTAAAACTCGGGCGTTAACCTATCGCATTGCCAACCTATTGCGAACCCATCACGTTCATCCCGAGAATATTTTGGCGGTGACATTTACCAACAAAGCCGCCCGAGAAATTAAAGAACGAGTCGAGACAATCTTTTCTGAACAACAGGCGCAAACTCAGTATCAAAAACCCTTTTCCGCCTTGACTCCCCCCGAACAAACGAAGTTGCGATCGCAAGTTTATCGCAGTATTACTAAACATCTGTGGATGGGAACTTTTCACAGTCTTTGTGCGCGAATTCTTCGCTACGATATCAACAAATATACCGACGAAAAAGGCCGTCAGTGGCAACAAAACTTCTCGATTTTTGATGAATCCGATGCTCAAAGTTTAGTCAAGCAAATCGTCACAAAACAGCTTAACTTAGATGATAAAAAGTTCGATCCTCGAAAAGTTCGCTATCAAATTAGTAACGCCAAAAACTTAGGGCTTTCTCCCCTAAATTATCAACGAGAAAATCCCGAATATAATGGTCGAGTCATTGCCGACGTTTACAGCATCTATCAAGATAAT
Organism: Limnoraphis robusta BA-68 BA1; assembly: GCF_034932365.1. NCBI lineage: Bacteria > Bacillati > Cyanobacteriota > Cyanophyceae > Oscillatoriales > Sirenicapillariaceae > Limnoraphis > Limnoraphis robusta. The sequence goes on from NZ_JAYGHR010000078.1 coordinate 59,202, forward strand.
CTCGCCGCCAATAACGCCCTAGACTTTGATGATTTAATTCGAGTTCCCGTTGAACTATTCCAGCAAAACGAACAAGTTCTAGCCTATTGGCATCAAAAATTCAGCCATATATTAGTCGATGAATATCAAGATACCAACCGCACTCAATATGATTTCATTCGGCTATTAGTCACCAACGGCGAACATCCGAGAACCTTTAACAACTGGAAAAATCGTTCAATCTTTGTCGTCGGAGATGTCGATCAATCGATTTATTCTTTCCGCATGGCAGACTATACCATTCTGTTAGAATTTCAAGAGGATTTTGGGGACGGTTTAGCCGATGACGACACCCGCACCATGATTAAATTAGAAGAAAACTATCGCTCACGAGAAAATATTCTCGAAGTCGCCAATCAACTCATTCAAAATAATACCACCCGTATTGAAAAAGTATTGCGTCCGACACGCGGAGAAGGGCCGCCTATTTTCTGTTATCAAGCCGACGATGAAGCCGCAGAAGCAAGGTTTATTGCCACTCAAATTAACAATTTAACCCAACAACATCCCGAATTAGGTTATGGTAGTTTTGCAATACTTTACCGCGTTAACGCTCAATCTCGTGCCTTAGAAGATGCTTTAATTAAAAGCAATATTCCCTATCGAGTTGTGGGCGGGTTGAAGTTTTATGATCGCAAAGAAATCAAAGATGCCATTTCTTATTTACGAGTGCTTGCCAATCCTGCTGATAGCATGAGTTTAATGCGAATTATCAATACACCCCGCAGAGGAATTGGCAAAACCACGATTGATAGCTTAGTCAATGCGGCGCAACAATTGGGCGTTCCCCTGTGGGAAATTGTCAGCGATCAAGACTCAGTAAATACCTTAGCTGGACGTTCAGCAAAAGCTGTTAATCAGTTTGCTCAAATGATATCATCTTGGCAAGAACGAATCGCATCCTACACGGTGCTTGATATTTTAGACGGTGTAATGCAGGAATCTGACTATATTCTAGATTTGACAAATCAAGGGACAGATGAAGCCGAAAGTCGCCTTGAAAATATTAAAGAATTGAGTAACGCCGTCGCACAATTTCAAGAAGATTCTGAAGATACAACCCTCGGCGGATTTTTAGCCAGTGCTTCTCTAGCGTCTGATTTAGATAATCTCCAGGAAGGGGAACAAGCCGTTTCTTTAATGACACTTCATTCGGCTAAAGGATTAGAATTTCCCATTGTATTTTTAGTGGGAATGGAACAAGGATTATTCCCCAATTTCCGCAGTTTAAATGATCCCTTAGCCCTCGAAGAAGAACGGCGACTTTGTTATGTGGGAATTACTCGCGCAAAAGAACAGTTATTCCTCTCACACGCCCGAGAACGTCGTCTCTGGGGATATTTAGAACCCTGCATTCCTTCGATGTTTTTGAAAGAATTACCCCCAGATCTCATCAAAGGTTATCTCCCGGTTACTCAACCTGCAAAATCAACTAAAAAGACTCAAAAAACTCCCGAAAAAAAGAATCAAACCCCCTCAAAAGTCGAAAGCTTTGCTGTTGGCGATCGCGTACTTCATCGATCTTTTGGAATTGGAGAAGTCACCCATATTTTTGGAAACAAAGGTAAAATATCCATCGCTGTTAAATTCACAACTTCCAGCCCCAAAATTCTTGATCCGCAGATTGTTCCTTTAGAAAAATTAGAGTAAAATTTTATGGGGATTTTCTATAGAGAGACTAAAAAACCCGGTTTCTCAAAGAAACCGGGTTTATAGAAAAATTGGATTAATCAAAATTACTCGCTAATTCTTCGCCTGGCGCCCCTAATTTGTTTCAATCTTTTCCCAATTTTTGATTGACAAATCCCCCGACTTGACCTATTCTTAAAGAATGGGAATCTGTGCGGACTTATATATATACAATTTTGACCGGGCGATCGCTCCTTAATTTAACCCCCTGTCATTCTTCGTGTCTTTGTGATTATTTCCCCCAACTTTTCTAGACTGATGAAAACTGACAGGTCGGTTAGCAACAAGAAACGGGGTTTTTCGGTCTGGGTTGCCTAAACTCTATCTGATTAACGAAGTTCTCGCCCAAAAGGAAATAGAGCCAGTGGAATCAGTTTAAAATGTTGTTGAGCAAAAGGAATCCCGATAATCGTAATCAATAAAATCAGCCCATGAACTAAATGAGAAAGGGCAATTTCCCAACCAAAAAATATCACCCAAATCACATTAAAAATCATCGTAAAAGGATTAGAAAAACCTTCTAATACCACATTTTCTTTGCCAAAGGGTGTCATGGTTGCAAAACCGAGTTTAATCGCTTGCAGTCCAAACGGAATGCCAATAATCGTTAAACAAGTTGCCAGCCCACCCAAAATATATCCTAAACCCGAAAGAAAACCGCCAAAAATCAACCAGATAATATTTCCGATCAGACTCATTTTTTATTCTCCTTTATAGCGTTAACGGCATTTTACACCCATTCTCGTAACGTTTGATGCACAACAGCCAGATGCCACATATAATCCTCTAAGGGGTATTCAGAAGCCGCTTTGATAATAAACTCTTTGGCTTGCGCTTCATCCTGTTGGGCTTCATAATACAATCCCACATAGAGATGAGCATAAAACTGTCCTTGTTTTCCTAACTGTTTACCCGTTTTAACTACATCTTCGGGCTGACAATTTCCGCAAAACAGTTCATAAACCTGCCGCATCACCTGGCGGGGATCATTACGCACAGATAATAGCGCATCTCTCGCCGCTTCCGCCCCTAAAAGTTGAGCCATACAGAGATATCGCCAAATCGTTTCTTCCACATCTTGCGAATTAACGACTAAATCCAGTTCAAATTGATTCGCTCCCGCTTGAAATTGTCGAACATAATAATAGGATAAGCCCCGTTGCCACAAATAAGGCTGAAGGGTTGGTTCAAGTTCTTCGGCTTTGTCAAAATCTTGAATCGATTCTTCGATTTTAGCCAATTTAAAATGAACCATCCCTCGCTGAATATAAGCTTTGGGATCAAAGGGTCGAGAAGCAATTTCATCGTTCCAATGAGCCAATTGATTTTGGAGAAACTCTTGACGATTCATATCAGAAAAAACAGTTCCGGGTGACTAAACATAATCATCTCACTGCTATCGAAAACTGATATAACACGGTATAAACCGTATTAATGTTTCGTTCCTGCATCACCCCGGACTGTCGGCAGCACCCGGTCAGACAGGCTCAAACCGAATAGCCTTCGGCGTAATGCTTTAAGTTGAGGCTCGCATTCAAATCGCGATCAATTGATATGTCGCAAGCTTCACAGATGAAAACTCGTTCTTTCAGTGCTATTTCTTGAACGTGACCGCAATTTGAACAGGTTTTAGTTGACGGATAGAAGCGATCTGCAAAAACCAGAGTCGAGTCGTACCACGAGGATTTATATTCGACTTGACGACGAATTTCATAAAGAGCAGAATCGGCAATAGCACCCGCTAACTTGTGATTTTTCAACATCCCAGAAATATTCAAGTCTTCTAACCCGATGACTGCGTGGTTTTTGCATAGCCATGAGGTGAGTTTGTGAATTGTATCTTTCCGAATGTTGACAATTCTTTGTGAAGCTCTTGCTAATTTGAGCTTGGCTTTATTCCTGTTGTTTGAACCCTTTTGCTTTCTCGAGAGTTCGCGCTGAAGTTTTGCCAGATTTTTTTGAGCTTTTTTGTAAGCTCTGGGATTAACAAAAATAGTACCATCTGAACAGGTCGCCAATGCCTTAACCCCAACATCAACACCCAAATAAACTCTTGATTTAACAGTCTGTTCAGGCTCAAACTCGTAGGCTACAGACAGATACCAAGAATCAGCGACTCGACTAATTGTGACTCGTTTAGTCTGAATTTCCGGGAGGGGTTCATAAGTGAATATCCATCCAATAAAAGGAAGCTTCAATCTCTTCCCCGAAAACCTCATTACCTTGCCACAGTTATCAATCGTAAAGCTATCGTTTCTGCCTTTTTTCTTGAATTTAGGATGTTTGGCAACGCCTTGAAAAAAGCGACTGAAAGCTTCTCCCAAGTGCATAAAGGCAAATTGATAAACTCTAGAACTTAGCGTTGACTGCCAGGGATAGTTTGGCTTAATGTGATTGGTGTAGAACTTTTTTAGCTTATTCGTTGAAGGTTTTAAACCCTGCTTGTAAGCTTCATTCCACATCGCCAAAGCCCAATTCCAGACCCACCTAGAATATCCGGCGTGGGTCGCCATTAAGGTTCTTTGACGGTTGTTAAGTTTAAGTTGGGTTTGAAAGGCTCGTTGCATAGATCTATTATCTGATCTTACAGATAGTACCGTTTTGTACCATAAATCGTCTACTAAGTTACTTCTCTCCCAAATAGATGCCCATACTACGAGCCGTTTTCACTAAAATTTCATTGGGATCAACAGCCCGATATTGAGCGATCGCCTCAGCAATGGGGACACTATCGACCTCTCGATTATGCCAAATCACCATACGATCATATTTTTCCTCAGCAATTAAATCAACGGCCGCCACCCCAAAAGCCGAACCAATCACCCGATCCGTCATCGTCGGTGTTCCGCCCCGTTGAACGTGACCTAAAACCGTCACTCGGGTTTCCGCCCCACTACAAGCCGCAATTTTATCCGCTAAATATTGACCAATACCTCGGAGTCGAGATTCTCCATGAAAATCTGTATTCGTCAGCGCCTCTCCGCTTTCTGTACGCACCGCCTCAGCAACGGCAATCAAACAATAGTTTTTACCCTGTTTTTGACGTTCGCGAATTTGGTCACAAATCTTTTCCAAACTATAGGGAATTTCTGGGATCAAAATCACATCCGCCCCACCAGCAATTCCCGCTCGTAACGCAATATGTCCGGCGTCACGTCCCATGACTTCCACAATCATCACCCGACTGTGACTGGCTGCGGTAAAGTGTAAACGATCAATTGCCTCTGTCGCAATCGTTGCAGCCGTGTGATATCCTATCGATAATTCCGTACTTCCGACATCATTATCAATCGTTTTGGGAATACCAACGAGATTGAGATTTCCTTGTTGGGCGATTTTTCGTAAGATCGCTAAACTCCCATCTCCACCAATCCCAATTAACGCATCTAATTCGAGTAGATGGTAGCCTTCAATGATTTCACCACATCGATCTTGTACGCTTCCATCTGGCATCGGAAACGCAAACGGATTCCCTTTATTTGTCGTTCCCAGCATGGTTCCCCCATGCGTCAGAATTGACTGTACTTTCTCAATCGTTAAATTGATAGCATCCGGTGGACGAGACATCAAACCATTCGTGGCTTGACGAATTCCCCACACTTCCCAACCGTAAGTCCCAACTGCTCGATATACGGCGGCTCGAATGGCTGCATTCAAGCCTGCACAGTCTCCCCCACTGGTTAAGATGCCGATGCGTTTGTGTTCTCCCATAATTCACATCCTGCACTCACGTAATTTAAGATTAAGTCCTCTCGGTTTCAATACCGCTAAATTTTCTTCTGACTTAATCTTTTATGTATTAGTACCCAGTGGTTAAGACCTGGCTTCCCAACTTTAACAGCAAAGTGTCGTTCTGACGAGTCACTGATTGAAAAGTTTATATTTCACGTCAAATGTTCTCAATGTCCCGACTTGATCAGATTGTGGTATACTGCGACCCGAGACTTGACTCTATGGCGTTGAAGTCTTGATCAGACTCTTTTATTAAGTTGAAACACTGCAAAATTTGCCGAAATTTTAATTCAGATGCGTCAAATAATCCGCAACCGTCGAATTCAGATTTCTCTGTTGATTTTATATTTAATCCCCATTCTTCTCCTCATCGGATTTATTGTCAAATTTCGGGTTAATGTTCCCAGTTGGGATGAGTGGCCCGTCTCAACAATTTTTGAAAAAGTCGCAACAGGTGAACTGAGCTTCTCTGATCTCATTGAACCTTATAATCAGCATCGATATTTATTTTTAAGACTGATCCTTATACCCCTAGCCTTTTTAACCAACTGGAACAAAGACTATGAATTAGCTTGTAGTGTGATTTTGGCAATTTTTACCGGGATTATTATTCTACAGATTTCTCGTCAAAAGCTCGATCCGGTGAAAGGGATTATCCCTTTTCATCTTGCTAATATCTCAACCGCTTTTATTATCTTCTCTCTGGTTCAGTATCAAAATTGGCTCTGGGGATTACAAATTGGTGTTTTTTTAGTGAATTTTTGCCTAGCATTATCCGTCTGGATTATGACTGCAAAATATCAATATCAACCGGAAAAAAGCTTATTTTTAGCGGCAATTCCTTGTATAATTGCAAGTTTTACAATGGCTCAAGGACTAACGACTTGGTTAGCGGTTCTTCCGAGTATCTATTTTCAGCATCAGAGAAAACAGAGGAAAATGCGTTCACTCCTCTACTGGTTTGGACTATTCCTAATGACTTGTTGGTTCTATTTTTTAAATTATCCCGAATCCGAAAGTAAAACCAGTAAATTCGCAACGGTTTTGAGTCATCCCCTTTATTTTTTAAAGTTCTTTTTTACCGTTCTCGGTGCGCCCTTAGCCCATTATTCATCAGTTGCATCATTAGCAATCGGTATTTTGCTGATTTTAGTCTTTTTAGGATTGATCCTTTGGGGAATCAAGTTATACCAATTTAAGTTTTTTCAGAAAATAGCACCTTGGTTATCCTTTGCGACATTTGCCATTTTATTTTCGGCTATCGTTACTTTAGGACGGGCTAATATTGGAATAGAATTTGGGAGAGGGGTTGATTTTGCATTAGGATCTAGATACACAACCAATTCACTTTTTATCATTATTGCAGTCATTCAGATTTATTATAGTTTATTTCCTCTAGAATCCTTCCCTCAAAAAATAAACTTAATCCCAAAATTGTTAGGCTTTAACATCTTGTGGATAGTTCTCTTAGGCGTGAACTCAATTGACTCCATTAACAAAGGAAAAATCTATCATCAGCGACTTGAAGCTGAAAAATTTTGTTTAAATCTAATTCAAGTTCTCGATGAAAGACATCATTGTTGGCATTGGTGGGAGATTATGACTTTTACGGATGAAATGAGAAATTATGCCAAGTTTTTAAACTCTATCAACTTTATTAATAGCCCCGACATCAAATTTATTGATTCTGATACAGCAATACATGGAAAAATCATAACATCAGATCTCAATCAACAAATATTCGTCCAAAATCCCAATGATGTTTTATCAATTTCTGGAGATCTTCGTCTGTCCAAAGATTTATTATCCGATAAACAATCTTATCTCGTCGCCTTGTCCTATGGAAACCGAAAAACCATTATTGCAACCAGCCATCCCTATTCTTTAAATAAATACCAGGCTTCTCATCAAAAATTGGCGTGGAATATCTTTTTATATGCTGAGACCATCCCCCTGGGAGAAACAACCCTAAAAGCTTGGCTTTATCAGCCTCAAAAACAGCAATTTATTCGTTTACCCGGAGAAGTTTCCGTTAAACGGCTTCCTGAAAATTTTGATAAAAATGCAACTTTTAACGCAAAACCAACGGAAACCTATGGTTTCCTAAATACCTCTACCATTCCACCCGTCGCCACTGCAAACCAGCGAGTCATTGTATCCGGTTGGGCTAGACTTCCTGCTCAAACTCAACAACCGAGTCACGTTTTTCTGTCCTATGATGATGAGAAATATTTCGCCGCTAGTACCGAAGTGAACTTAGATAGCCCGGATGTGGCTCAAGCATTAGGTTCTAACCGATATCGCCAAGCCAGATGGTTAACCTCCCTTCCGACGTGGACTTTACCTCCCGGAGAAACAACGATTAAAGCTTGGGTTTATAATCCAAAACAAAAACAATTTGTTAAATTAGAGAATGATGTTACTGTTAAAGTTTTCCCCGAAGAAACCGCTTTTGTTAGTCAGTCTCAGGAAATATACGGCTATATTGACTCATCGAAACTCTCTGAAAATTCATTAACTCTTTCTCGTCGTGAACCATTACCTTTAGAAGGTTGGGCAAGACTACCGGATGCCCTTGAACAACCCCAACAAGTGATGTTTTCTTATGGGAATGAACAGTCATTTTTTGCTGTGGCTTATGTGAATCTCAGTAGTCCAGATGTTGCTGAAACTTTCAATTCACCCCAATACAATCAAGTCCGATGGAAAACTGTATTACCCCTGAACTTTTTACCGTTAGGAGAAACCGTCATCAAGGCTTGGGTTTATCATCCTGAAAAACAGCAGTTTGTTCAGCTTGAAAATGAAGTTACGGTCACAATCGTTGATTAAATTAAGCAGGTTCTAGGATAACGATTAAAGGCTTACTCCCACAAAAAAATAGCAGACAGAACGCTTTAATTTTTGCTCTGTCTTGCTATCATAAAACTTAAGCACTCGTTAACTGAGAAATCACATTTTTGCGTAGGTGAAAAGTTCAGTTCATCTTAGAAAGGGCAGCTAATAGGAGGAAATTGTGTTCCAGCGTTGATGCGGTTGTAGCCATTCAGGTCAAGAATTACACTTGTATAAATGACTTTCTTTCCTTCTTTTTTACCCCGACGAACGCGCAGAGAACCCGCCACATCCCAAACAACAAAATCTTCTCCACAATTTCTTAAAATGGCTTCATCACCGGGTTCGGACAATTCTACCGCAGCACCTGTAATGGTATTTCCATTCACTTGACCGCTAATACAAATATTATTAGAACTATTCGCTTGACTCAGTTGACCTGTAATATTATTTCCTTTTTTACGGAATAAAAAGATTAAAGATTCTGTTTGAGCCAGTTCTGTTTCTGTAATAGGAGTGCTAGCGGTTACATAGCGATAATTTCCATCCGGTAAGCTAGAAACTTTGGGTTGAGAATAGGATTGTTGGGTTTCAGGTTTGAATTGTACCACGGTAGAACTCCTTTGCTGGTTTACTTATTTGCTTAATTACAATCTAACTTTTCAGTCTTCAGGATGACAGTCACTTGTTCGAGTGACATAAAACTTTGATGGCCCTGATGGGTTAATGTTTTAACTTGTGTTTTAACTTTTGAGTGGAGATTTAGTAGAATGAAGTTTCACCTGTTCCCGAGGATTTTCTTGAATAAATTCCACTTTCAAAGATTTAAAACCCTCTCGAATTTCTTCTATTTGCACCTCAGTTTCGGCTTCAAATTCCAGATCACTGCGGAGGTTATCCGCTTTCACCAAAATTAGTTCATATAGAGAAACTCTCTTACTCATGGGAACAGAAGCGATCCAACTATTTAAAGTGAAAGCGACTGTTCCTAAAGGTGTGACTAATTCTTGGATTTCAGGCTCCTTGGAAGATCCACAAATAGCCGTTGCTGCGGTTAATGCTAGTGCAATTCCAATTGACCAACGATTAAATCGTCTTGACCAGATTAACTCTTTATTCTTTTCTGCTTGATAAGCCTTGATTTCCTCAGTAAGCTTGACTTTTTTCTTCTCTAAATCTTCATTACTATTCTCATCGATATCTCCTTTCTCTGAACGATTTAAGGAAGCAGAAGGCGGAGTTGATGTTGTCGATTCAGAATCGTTTTTAATAGTGGTAGATGTCATGGTTGATTCCTCCTATGCAGGATATCTTTAAGGTTGATAGTTTTATATTTTTAATCTAACGTTTAGCTGAATCAGCTAACAGTCACTCATTTAAGTGAAGTCAGTTTGTGAGCTAAATATCAGATTCAGTTGATCTTAATCACACCCAAATCATTGATTCTAATTTACTTCTCTTTTCTCTCTGAGTTACCCTATAATCCGGATAAATTTTTACTAAAATAACCCTGAATCAGTCACCTTTTTCAGTGATATGCCATCAGTTTATCTAAGTGTCACTCATTTGAATGATACAACTTGACATTTAATAATAGGGGCCTATGGCATAAGCCCATATCCGTGTTTTTAGTTGATGAAACACTCGGTTTTTCTACTTCACCGTAGAAAGGGCTATTCAGCAAGCGAGACGCTTGCACTACTGTTATCCTTTTCAATATTTTTTGATCAGCGATTTTGCATCGCTAAACGAGCCGCACCATAAGCAGCAGCAGTATGTATCGGTTTCACCATTGGTACTTGAAGATAACGTTCTCTCATCCTCGCCCAAACTTGATTTTTAGCCCCTCCTCCGGCTGTATAAACTTGAGTTAGCGGCGTCGCGCCTAACTGTTGCAAAAGTTGATAACCCTGGGCTTCAATACGGGCTATACTTTCGAGTAAACCGTGCAGAAACTCTACAGAATTACGGGGGCGAGGTTCCAGTCGGGGCGGAAGTTCAGGATCATTAATCGGAAAGCGATCGCCTTTTTTTAATAAGGGATAATAATCGAGGGGACTGCTCATATTGGGATTAATTTGCTGACTCAGCGTTTCTAATTCTTCATCGGTAAAAAACGCCCGCAATACCGCCCCCCCAGTGTTTGATGCCCCTCCAGTCAGCCACAAGTTCCCCAAACGATGGCTGTAAATACCATATCGAGCGTTATTAACGGGGGTATGGCTCAACAGTTTTAACACCAGAGTAGAACCCAAGGAAGTCACCGCTTCACCCGGAGAGGTTGCGCCACTGGCGAGAAAGGCAGCGATACTATCGGTGGTTCCCGCACAGACAACACAGTGTTTTGGTAGGTTGAATTGTTCAGCAATTTCTGAAGTAATTGCACTGATGGGGGTTCCCGGTGCCACCACTTTAGGCAATTTGAGTTTGAGGCGATTTGACTCACAATTCACTTGATTTGTCAACCAACCAGGGTAGCATAAATGAGTGATGTCGTAGCCAAGTTTAAGCGTGTTATGATAGTCGCTAATACCAAGTTTCCCATGTAGCAAAAACCCCAACCAGTCCGCTTGATGCAGAAAGTAGAGCGGCTGAAAAGGAATGCTTAATTCGGAGTGATGATGTTCCCACCACAGTAGTTTTGCTAAACTAGAAGTCGCACTCAAAACAGGATGATTTGCCGGGGCGATCGCTTTTAATTGTTCCATGATTTCCACCCCTCGTCCATCGTTATAAAGCAGAGGGGATGTAATGGGTAAACCCAGTTGATCGCACAAAAGGGTCGTTGCTGATGTACCATCAATCGCGATCGCCTGAGTCTGTCTACGAAGCTCTAGGGGAATTTTGCCGATCAAATCAAATAAAGTTGTTTTCCAAATAGAAGGCCATTCATCAGGGGAAGAAGATGCAGGAAATGGAGTTTCTGCTTCCCCATAGATTTGACCTTTTATATTGGTAATCACCAGACGTCCGCCGGAAGTTCCAAAATCAATCCCGATGTAAAAATTCATCTAAAATTAACCCAAAAATAGTTTTTAACTTCAGATTTTAGAGTATGATAGTGGGTTTGTGATCAATGATTCAAACAGAGCATTTATTAACTTTTGATAAAAAGTACGTGATCGAGTATTTTAGCTCTGGACTTTTAGGCAATTGATGGTTATAAAGTAGGATATACCAGGGAAATCCCACAGGATTAACCCCTGAAGAAATACTTTAACGAGCTTGCAGAGGATTTCATGGATAACCTAGCTTTTACTCACTTAGTCTCCGCTTTTGAATCACCTCGTCAGTCCAATGTTGACGGGAGCCTCGTTCTATTCCGGGGTCTAAACTGGAATAAAGTATCTGGTGCTTGCTGGCTACCCATTGTCTCTCTGGCGATTGGCGCTGCTGTCGTTAGTGCCAGTCAACCTGCCAACGCCGCACTGTACTATGGTGATCGCGGTTCTGATGTCAAAGCGGTTCAGCACAAGCTGGCTTACTACGGCTACTTCCATTACAACGCCACTGGCTACTACGGCAAGCATACCAAGCACGCGGTTAAAGCATTTCAGTATAGCCAAGGTTTACACGCTGATGGTATAGTTGGCCCTAGCACGGCTGCTGCGCTGGGTTTGAACTGCTATAGTAGCTCCTGCTACAAGCCTAGCCATCACAAGCCTAGCTACAAGCAGGCCAGCCATCACAAATCCTATGGCTCTAGCCTGAGTCATGGTTCTAGCGGCTACAAGGTTGTCAAGCTGCAAAATAAGTTAGCTAACTATGGCTACTTCCATGCCAATTCTACTGGCTACTACGGCAAAATTACTGCCCATGCTGTGAAAGCTTTCCAGCGTGACTACGGCTTACACGCCGATGGTGTTGCAGGCCCGAGAACCCTGCGTGCAATGGGTATTTATTAATCTCCTTTAAAGCCCATCAAAAAACCCTACACCTATTATAGATGTAGGGTTTTTTCAGTTAGATTTCGTTTTCAAAAACCGTTAAGCGAACTATTTTTTCATGTCCCGAGCCATTTTGAGGAACTCGTCCATCTTCGTGTCAGGACGCCGGCGCTCTGTAGATGGGGTGGGAGCGGAAAAAGAAGAGGAAGAGGAAGATGAAGGAGTAGAAGCGTTGCCATTAGAAGCAGGTTTCGACATCTCCATCGCCGCTTTCGTCATAGAATCAGAGACCTTAAAGGGCTGTCCACCGGACATCTTGGGGAAGCTCTTCTTGACCTCTTGCTGCTTACGCATGAATTCAACATTGCCAAAGGTTTTGGCATCGTCAGAATCCAGGTAGAAAGCCCCAGATTCAGTATTTTCAGACTTTTTACCAAATAAACCAAATAGTCCTGCCATCTAATACTCCGAATAGCTGTATGATAATTTTTCGTCGTTATGTAAAATATTATCAAATTTTATGTAAATATGAATCGAATCTTAATTTTTTCACGGCTGGCTCCTGCTATTGAGTAGAGAAGGGGTAGAAGTCTTAAAATGTCTATATCTCTTGACTAGAGGTAGATTGAAACCGTCATAGAGTTCTCAACGACTGCACAGAGGCTCACTCAACAGACCAACTCAATATGAGAAAAATTAACGGGTAATCGGTTTATGATTAATCTTTGGATCGGACATATCGCTTGGGGACTGGGTACTGTACTAGGAGCCGAACTGGTGAGAGATTTTTACCACGTCCTGTCTCACATTTGGTCGCCCCTCTACCGTTGGCACGTTTGGCATCATCGGGTATTTCGTCCAGATTATACCGTTGTCAGTGACCAAATATATCGCCAGGGAAACTGGTATCACGACGTACCCGAAGCGATCGCCATGCTAACATTTAGCTTAATATTTGGAATCATCGCCCATTATTTCGCCCCTGAACATCTTGGGTTTGCGATCATTGGTTGTGTGTATAGCCTGAGTTTTTTGTTTCCGGCGATCGCCCGAGGAATGGGTATTCCCAAAGTCGATCAATTAACAGATATTACTCATCTTCCCGGACAATTTTTGAGTCCGCCTTCTCACTGGTTTGTTAACCGTCCCTATCACTGGCGACATCACTTTGACAACCAAAACGCCTATTTTTGCGGTACCCTGACATTTGTAGATAAACTGATGGGAACAGCACTTTCTCTCAAAGGTAAAACAATTGCAGTCACAGGCGCTTCTGGAACATTAGGGCGATCGCTTTTGTTACAACTTCATCAAGCAGAAGCCAAAATTATCGCCCTGACTTCTAGAGATGAAACGGTGACTCTCAATGTCAAGGGCGAAGAATTTCCGGTCAAAACTATAACCTGGAAAATTGGAGAAGAAAATCAACTTAAAGAGTTACTTGAAAAAGTCGATATTCTGATTTTAAATCATGGGATTAACGTTCACGGAGAACGCACCCCAGAAGCGATTTCCCAATCCTATGAAGTCAATGCTTTTTCCAGTTGGCGGTTACTAGAATTATTTCTTTCAACCGTTCAAACGAACGCAGACAAAGCCAAAAAAGAAGTCTGGGTGAATACCTCAGAAGCAGAAGTCAGTCCAGCGTTGAGTCCGTTGTATGAACTTAGTAAACGAACGTTAGGAGATTTAATTACACTGAGACGTTTAGATGCGCCCTGCGTCATTCGGAAATTAATATTAGGGCCATTTAAAAGTAATCTAAATCCGATTGGAGTGATGTCGCCTGATTGGGTTGCCAAACAGATTGTTAAACAAGCCCGTTCTGATATTAGAACAATCATTGTAACCATTAATCCGATTACTTTTCTTGCCTTTCCGATTAAAGAGTTTTTTGTTTCCATCTATTTCAAACTCTTTAGTCAGAAACCTGTTTCGACGAACCGAACCTCTGAATGAGGAGATGGGGAGATAGGGAGATAGGGAGACTGATCACTGAAAAACTGTTACCTATTGCAAGATTGCCTGTTTATTTAATAGGAAGTGTAATCTCAAATTTAGTTCCGTGACCTAAAGTCGAATTAACAGAGATTAAACCTTTGTGTTTTTCGACGACAATTTGACGTGCGATCGCTAATCCTAAGCCTGTACCTTTTCCGACGGCTTTCGTTGTAAACAAGTGATCAAATATTTTGGGTTTTACGGCTTCATTGATCCCATGCCCATTATCAGTAATGATAATTTTAACATTTTCATTTTCGACTGATGTTTTAATAATAATTAGGTTAGGATTTGCTTGAATTTCAGCAAAACTTCGCCCAATATTCGACTCATCCAACGCATCAATCGCATTAGACAAAATATTCATAAACACCTGATTTAATTGCCCAGGAAAACACTCGACTTTCGGTAAGTTACCATAGTCTGTGACCACTTCCATTCCGGGACGTTTATCGTTAGCTTTGAGGCGATGCTTGAGAATTAAAAGTGTACTATCGATCCCTTCGTGAATATTGAATGGCACTTTATAATCCTTATCAGCCCGAGAAAATGTTCTTAAACTGGTGCTAATATTTTTTAATCGGTCACAAGCGATCAACATTGAATCGAGCATCTTGGGTAAATCTTCTAAGCTATAATCTAAGTCAATTTTTTCGGCGTGTTCTTGGATTTCATCACTGGGATTTGGTAGAGATTTTTGATAGAGTTTCAAGTGTTCAACAAGAGCAGCAATAGTCGGTTGAGCCTGTTTGAGACTAGCAAAAATAAAGCCCAAAGGATTATTCATCTCATGGGCAACACCCGCAACTAAATTGCCCAAGGCTGACATTTTCTCACTTTGAACAATTTGTAATTGAGCTTGTTGTAAATCCTGCAATGCTTTTTCTAATTCTTGGGATTTTTGTTGAACAGCCGCTTCTGCTTTTTTGCGATCATCAATGTCAGTACAAGTGCCAATCCATTCATAAATACTGCCATCTTCTGCCAGGAGTGGCACCCCTCGAACCGCAAAATAACGATAGTTTCCATCTGCACCTCGAATGCGATACTCCGTCTGATAAATACTTTTTGTTTCAATGGCATGAGTCCAGTCTTGAACGGTGTGTGAAATATCATCAGGATGAATGGCATTCAGCCATCCGGTTCCTTGGACTTCTTCTTCCGTTTGTCCTGTATATTCCATCCAGTGGACTGTATTGGTGTTCTCTCCTGAAACATTAGCTAACCAAATCATTTGAGAGGTTGCAGTTGCTAGAAAACGATAGCGTTTTTCACTTTGTTCTAATGCCTGGGATTTTTCTTGGGCTTGAGTATATAAACGAGCATTTTCTAGAGAAATTGCAGCTTGGGCGCAAAGTATGTTGAGGATTTTAACGCGATCGCTCGTAAATGCACCTGTTGCTAAGTTGTTCTCTAGATACACCATACCGATCAGCTTGCCCTGATGCAAAATTGGGCTGCACAGAATACTCTTTAAGAGGTGCTTCTGAATGTAAGCATCATTAATAAACTGCGGATCTATCCTGGCATCAAAGATCACAACGGGTTTCAGGCTGCGTTGAACCGTGTAAATTAAGCGAGTGGGTAACTCTTGGCTGTCTTCAACCGGATGAGGAAGCGATAAAACTGGACAACAATCAATGCCAGAGACAGCTTGAACCATCAAACCCTGTTCTTCTGATAAAATCAACACAGCTTTATCGGCTCCGGCATTTTCGATCACCACTTGCAGCAGAGTAGAGAGCAGTTTGTCTAATTCGATCTCCCTCGAAAGGGTTTGGGAAGCTTTCAAAATAGCCGCTAGATCGAAGGAATCCGAGATGCTGCATGAAGAACTCGTCGCAATAGCTGTAAGCGATGCAGTGATGGTTTCTTTGATCGAAAAAGGGGAATGACGCTGCTGCTTCAGGGGGGTGAGGAGTTGGGGATAACGTTGTTCTAAATCAATCACTTTGGCTTTCGCGCCCCAACGAGTATAACAATAATATGCTTCTTGGATATAAACTTGAGCGACCTTTTCTTTACCCCAGTCGAGGTAGAATTTAGCGGCGAGTTCATTCGCCAGCGCTTCTTCTTGGATAAAACCGTTTTCTTTGGCTCCAGAAATAGCGCGATCATAATATTCGATAGCTTCTGTTTTCTGACCCAAAACTCGATAACGTTCCGCTTCTACTAAATCAAATTTATGTTGAAAATTCATGGGCGCGTAAGTTGCCCAGTCTTTGAGTTTTTCTTGGTTATTCGCGATGCTTTCGTTCATCTGTTGCTGTTGCAGGCTTGAACAGTTTCCCAACACCGCTAAATAGGCTAAAGACTCATAGAAATGAAAGATGGGTACATAGACAAAAGCAAGTAGAGCATCTAAATATTGTTTAGCTTTCTCTACCTGTTCTACGGCTCCTTCAAAGTCTGAAAACAGATAGGAAACAACCAATTTATTAATCCAGAACAATCCTAATCCCGTGCGATCGCCCGATGTTTCATGTAAAGGAAGTTGATGCTGTTCATTGTAAGCAGTACCGCTCAACAGCAGTACGTTATCTCTCTCTCCCATTAAATTGAGCAGAATTTGTTGAGTCAACTGAGAATAAGTCAGAGTTACAGTTTGTCGAAGCTGATTGAGCGCTTCACAATATCGGCTAATTTCCGATTCCAGTTGTGGTAAATTTTCGCCCGAAAAATAGGCGTTTAAACTGTAGATCCACGCGGAATAACCCGCAAAAGCTAAATCCCCTAAGTCTAAACAAGTACAATAGGCATTTTGTAAGGGATTTAAGGTTTCGCGCAGGTGTATTTTCCAATGGCGGGTGTATACATAAACGAGTAATAATGTTTTCCCTTTTAATTCTGAATTTGGATAATGTGATAGCAGATCAAGGGCTAACTGACCGAATTCATACCCTAATTCAACATTTCTAATTACACCACACATCAATATCCCATAAGAAGCATAAGCAAAGGGGGAAGTTGACTCATTACCATAAACAACAGATAAATAAACCTTTTTTAAAACCACCAGTAAATACAATTGCGGTTCTGATAAATAAGCGACGGGTGCGGCAGATGTCAAAATGCGAGCGGCTGCTAAAATATTCACATCCGTTGCTTGGGGTAAATTTAGTAATTCGTTCGGTGAGCGTCCAGCGATCGCATCTGAGACGGTTTTAAAGGCTGTTTCTACATCTTCAGGACTGGGTGTTGCAGGCAGTTCTACGCCTAATTGTTGTAAGATAGCGAGTGCTGTGGCGATCGCTTCTGTGAACTGACCCTGAGCCGTTAAAGCCTCAATTTTCACCTGATAAACCCTGACTTGATCGAATGGGGTTTTCGCATGGTTGAGGATCTTATTTCCCAACGTCTCCATCTGCTCTAAATCACCGCCCAAATAAGCCGCTTCCGTGGCGATTTGATGCAGTGTTAGAGTCAATTCATACTGAGTTTGCCAACAGTTTTCAGCTAGTAAATTAATACCCAGTTTAGCATATTTCAGGGCAGCGAGATATGCAGTAGCCGCTTTTGCCTTGCGACTTGCCATCAAGTTAAACTGTGCTAGTTCCTGACGTTCGGTCAATTGGGTAATTAATTCAACGGCTATATTCAGTTGACTAACGATTTCAAAAATGCGGTCTTCGAGGTGAGTTTCTGGTATGTTATTCCTAAGTAATTGTCCAATCTTCAGGTGAACGGGTTGTTTCTCATCGCTGGGAATCAAAGAATAGGCAGCTTGTTGAACGCGATCGTGAAGGAATTTATAACTAACAATCTGTGAATGTTCTTGAGAAACCGCTTGATTGACTTCCCCAACATAAAACTTATAAACTTCACTTTGGGGCAAAATTAACCCTTCTTGCAAGGCTTTCCATAAACTTGCGGCGGTTTCTATTTCTGAGTGTTCTGAAACAATGGCTAAGGTTGCTAAATCAAATTGATTTCCAATACAAGCCGCTAACTTGAGTACATTTTGGGTTACTTCTGGCAACTTCTGCAACTGCAACGCCATAAATTCAACGACATCATCTGTCAGTGCTTGTTGATTGATCTGGGGAAGATCACATTGCCAACATCCCTCTACTAAATTGAACTTGATTAGCCCATCTTGATATAATGCTTTCAAAAATTGCGTGGCAAAAAATGGATTTCCTTGAGTTTTTTTATAAACCAATTCAGAAAGCGGCAATGCAAATTTTTCTGTACATTTCAGGGTATCAGCTACTAACTGATTGATTTGCCTTTGACTTAAGGGTTTTAACGTAATGGTATGAATGGCGGCAGTTTTTTCGATTTCACTTAAAGTTAACATTAACGGATGGGCTGGATTCACTTCGTTATCCCGATAGGCCCCTATTAAAAAAAGATGTCCGGTATCAGCCATTAATAACTGCATTAACTTCAGCGAGGCTGAATCAGCCCATTGCAAATCATCTAAAAATATCACTAATGGATGTTCAGCCGTCGTAAAAACTTGAGTAAATTTTTGAAATAATAAATTAAATCGATTTTGTGCTGCCGTTCCTGATAATTCTATAGCGGGCGGTTGTTCACCCATAATTCTTTCTAATTCGGGGATGACTTCAATAATCACTTGTCCATTTTCCCCAATGGCTTCTAATATTTTGCTTTTCCATTGCTGGATTTTAGTCTCGCTTTCTGTTAATAATTGCTCCATTAAATCTCGAAAGGCTTGCACAAATGCACTGAAGGGAATATTTCGTTGAAATTGGTCATATTTTCCTTTGATAAAATAACCCAGTTTCCTGACAATCGGTTTATGAACTTCGTTGACTACGGCTGTTTTTCCAATCCCAGAAAAACCAGCGACTAGCATGAGTTCTCCTCTTCCTTCTGGGGGATTACTGACTCTTTCAAAGGCTTGCAGGAGGGTTTTTACTGAGGTTTCTCGTCCATAGAGTTTGTCGGGGATGATCAAGCGATCGCACAGATCCCGTCGCCCGATTTCAAAAGATTCAATCTCACCCGTTTTTTGAAGTTCAGTTAAACATTTTTCTAAATCATATTTCAGTCCCAATGCACTTTGATAGCGATCTTCGGCATTTTTTGCCATCAATTTTTCGATGATTTCTGATAAGACAGATGGAATTTTTGAATTAATTTCATGGACTAAGGGTGATGCTTTGGCAATATGATAATGTACTAACTCCATCGGATCACTAGATTGAAAAGGCAATTCTCTTATGAGTAATTCATAAAACGTTACACCTAAAGAATAAAAATCGCTGCGGTAGTCAATTCCCCGGTTCATTCTGCCAGTTTGTTCGGGGGAAAGATAGGCTAAAGTCCCTTCTAGGACGTTAGGATTTTCGATTTCTGGGGTTTCTTTGGGTAGCAGCGAGGAAATACTGAAATCTATCAGCTTGACTTCTAGGGTTTCGGCTTGAATGAGAATATTGGCAGGTTTAATATCTTTATGAATCACCCCATATTGATGCAACTGCTGTAGGGTATCTGCGAGTTGAATAGCAATCAAGAGAAATTGCTCTAATGTCAGTGGTTTTTCCAGGGTAAATCGCTCCAAAGAAATGCCACCAAAATCTTCCATCACCAAAGCATAGCCATTTTGGTAGGGTTCTAAGTTGTAGGGTTTGATAATACCTGGAATCTCTAAATTTTTGGCAATGGTATACTGATTCCGAAATTGCACCAGTTCACTAAAAGTGGGATATTGCCGTTTTAGAAGCTTAATGACTACAGGGAATTTGTCATCAATACGGACGGCTCGATAAACTAATGTTCGACTCCCTAAATAAACGGTTTCGGTAATTTCATAGTTAGGAATATTAACAGTTGTTTGAGAGTTGGAGTTATTCATAGTCAGAGTTGATTGAGAGTTGAGCAGGAAGTCTGTTGTTTTAATGATTTGAATTTTACCAATAAATTAACTTTTTATTTCGGCTTTACTAGGTCAAGTGATCACAAATTCTGTTCCTTCTCCCAGTCTAGAGTTGACGTGAATCGTTCCCCGATTCTTTTCAACTACAATTTGACCTGGGATTGCTAACCCTAACCCTGTTTCTTGTACTAGGGGTTTCGTTGTCAATAAAAATGTATCGGCTATTAAGATGATCAAGCGATCGCACAAATCCCGTCGCCCAATTTCAAAGTCTTCTATCTCACCCGTTTCTTGAAAATGCACCAACTCCATCGGATCATTGAATTGAAAAGGCAATTCCCCGGTGAGTAATTCGTAAAACGTCACACCTAAAGAATAAAAATCACGTTGAGTTTCGGGTTGAATCAAAATATTGGCAGGTTTAATATCTTTATGAATCACCCGACAACGATGCAGCCCGGAGAGCGTTTCTGTCAGTTGCAGCCCAATGTTAAGAAAATCGACAATCGATAGGGGGGTTAAGTGATGATCAGGATTTGCTGTTGTTGGTTTGAGGTAATCTGCCAGGGAAATACCGCCCACATCTTCCATAATTAGGGTATAGCTCTGACGATACCGCTCTAACGCTAAGGGTTTAACCACAGTGGGTAGCGCCAGATTTTGAGCAATCACGTACTGGTTGCGAAATCGGACTAATTCTGCAAAGCTTGGGTATTCCTCTGGCAGCAGTTTGAGGACGACGGGATACTGATCGGTTTCACGAATCCCTCGATAGACCAGGGTACCTGACCCAGCATAGAGCTGATTGATAATCCGATAGCCTGGTAAATCGATATTAACGGTATTCATGCTCAACCCCTCCGATCAACCTGCGAAAAATCTTTCTTTTAAGCCCAAAAATTTTCCCTCGTTGCGATACTGTACAACGAATCTGCTCTGACTTCCATTATACAAAGGTTTCCAGTTGCATTGATTTTTGAGCTTTTAACTGAACAATTTGAGGGTTTTTTTTTAAGTAAAGACGAGAAAATAACAAATAAGCCAATTAGTGATCAGTGAATCCTAATTGGCTTTCTCTATTTCTGATTGGGTATTAAATTTTTGTTCTAATTCTTGACTTCTGACATTTCTACAACACGTCCGTCTAAATCTTTGACTAGAAAATTAAGGGGTTTTTCACTGCGAATTTTAAATTTTACTCCGCGTGTTTGTACTCGCATTAAGATTTGTTCTAAACAGTCGTGATCGAAACAAACATGACGATGACGGTTTTTCGGGCCATAACTTGCACCACTAATGATGTGTAACTGAGTATTTTTCATTAATTGATACCATAAACCCTCAGAAGTACCCAACTCCGAAGAACTCCTCGAAGGAGTCGCCACGCTTGTAGACATATAGAGGGGATCAATTCCTGTTGCTCCTAGTGTTTGCTCATAGTTGTAATAATAGTGCAGGGGAACATCTGCAACGGGCATATCGAGCAAGCCTTCATAGAACTGTCGGGCAACATTCAGATCGCTCACCATAATGGTATGTACTTTCGGCGCACTGGTGAGAAACATCCACATAGCCCCAGCATAGGCGGCAAGCAGCATCACCATTACACCTTGAGTCGAGAAGATACTGTCAAGTGCAGGGAAAAAGGCACTCAAGGGGAAATGGGGTAGAGAAAAATCAATCAGATCAATAGCTAGCATGAATGATATAAATGTAAACTAGACTCAACAGTGGGGTTGGCAGAGACTAACGTCCCAATGTCTGGCTAATTCTAATGTTAACAAAAAGTTATCCAAATACGTCGGGTTTGGGGAGCCATACAACGAAGTTCTCGCCTATCGAGGATCTTGGTAACTTAAAAAATTACTAGACCCCAGAGAGGGAGGGTCATATCAATAGTAGCCATGACTGAACTGATCGTTTCCTTTATTATAGCGCTACTGTGACAAACAAATTGGGGATAAAGTCGTTGATTCCCACTGAGTTAATCTTTGTGAGCAATCACATAATAACGCCAAGGTGCGGGATAACCTTCTATCGTTAATGAAGGATTTTCTGGAGCTAGAAATTCCGATAAACTCTCAATATTTGCCCAACTTGTGCGGCGTTGTTCTTGGGTTGAAAGCGGTTCAGCAAAAAAACAATTGACGTTCGTAAAACCTGCCCGATTGATCCAATTTTCGAGTGCTAATTGAGTGGGCAAAAACCAAATTCCTCGCGCCTGTGCATAACGTTTTTCAGGGGTGAGTGCAACAGGTAAATCTCCCGGTATTCCCTGACAATCTATAATAATTTCTCCGTGTTTTTTCAGAGATTTATGCAGTTTTCGCAGTAAACCCACAGGATCAGTATGATGATACAAAATCCCTAAACAGAAAATTGTATCAAAAAAATCAGGATAAAGGTCAATATGTTCGACACCTAAAAGTTCAAAATGAAGCATTTCCTGTTGAACAATATTCTGAAATAATTGAAAATTCCAGAAATGTTTAGCATAGGGTTCAAACCCAATTACACAAGCAGGGTTTTGATGCGCCATCCGCAACATAAAATAACCATTATGACAGCCAATATCAGCGATTTTTTTATCTGTTAAAGATTGAATATGGGGTAAAATTCGCTGCCATTTCCAATCCGAACGCCATTCGGCATCAATCAAAGTTCCAAACAGTTCAAACGGCCCTTTTTTCCAGGGACAGAACGTTTTTAGAGTTTGATAAAATCGTTGCTGTTCTTCGGAAGAGAGTTCATCCGCTTCACCAATTTTCACCACAGAATCTGCAAAGTTAAACGTATTGGTTTGAATATCTCTAACCGCTTTAACCGCTTGATAATAGGGCTTATTTTTAGCGTCAAATCGTTGTATTTCTCGTTTTTGACGAATGTCTAAAATTGTTTCCCGTTCAATCAGATCACTGTATTCTTCAAGATAGTCAGGCGCAACATAGCCAATATTTTCATCTAACATTTTAGATCGATACATTTACAGATTCATCTATCTTAGAGTAGCTTAAGTTGACATCTATAGCAATCAGCAGGGAGCCTGTTTACAACTTCTTTGTGTTCTTGGTGTCTTGGTGGTTAAATTAGCCTGGCTGCTATCAAACTCAACAAAATTAATCAAAAAGTAAATCCTGTAGACAGAATTCAGAAAAATAACGAGTTTACCCCTGAGTATGAGAAATTAAGATGTTTTAGGTTAACGCAGAAACTAGGCCGATTTTAAAGCCACAAATGAAATAAAGTTATGCAGTTTAATAATAGAGTCAACCTGTTCAAAACCACTTTCCTGTAACATGGCAATTTGTTCATTTTCAGTTAACGGAATTAAGACGTTTTCGAGTGCTTCTTTCTTCCGTTCAATTTCATTTTTGGCGTAACCATTACGAGTTTTAAAGGCTTCATAGTGTCGGGTAATTGTTTCTTGAAATAGGGGAGAAGCTGATCGAATTTTTTCACTGAGAAAGAACAAGCCACCCGGAACTAAACCTTCATAGATTTTTCGCAGTAACTTTTGACGTTGATGTAGGGGTAAAAACTGTAATGTATAGTTCATTACAACAACACTACTTTGATGAAAAGAACAGTTTTCGGCTTGATTACAAATTAGTTCAATTTGATGAATTTTAGAGATTTCAGCTAACTTTGCTGAGGCTTTTTCTAACATCGCTTGAGAACTATCTATCCCCACTAAGGTTGCAGGTTGCTTCAGAAAACGTCCGAGTAATTCTAAAAAAGTTCCTGTTGAACAACCAATATCAATCACTTTTGTTCCCTCTTGATAATAGGCTAAACTCCAATGCGCCGCACAAGCAACCACCTCTCGATACAGAGGAACGGAACGAGACACCATATCATCAAAAACCCGCACCACTTCTTCATTAAATACAAAAGGTTTTGGCCAGGTTCCTTTCTCAAAAAGTTCGTCTTTTTCGGAACTAAAATAGAGTTCAGTATTGAATAAATCGCTCATTTTTTAATACTTGAGATAAAAATCTTTAACTAAATCAATGAACTCTTGTGTGTAAATATGTCTATCAGTTTCAATTGTTAGAGTATTTTCTGCATAGTTGTTTGAGTTGAGACTAAATTCCATTAAAATTCGCTTGACTGAACTTGTCGGAGTCGGTTTAACAAACAGCTTTTTATTACAAAAAAGACCCAGTTTTTGAGCCATCTTTTGAAAACTGTTCGCCGCTTCGGTGGGATAAATAACCGCTAACCGTCCATCCTCTTTTAAAAGCTGTTTGGCGACGTTTAATAAATCTATCGGTGACAAAAGATCCGTATGTCGCGCCACTGTTCTCGCTGGTTTAGAGGCTTTAGAGGCATTCTCAAAAAAAGGAGGATTTGAGATAATTAAATTATATCGCATTGAACAACAGTTTGTATAGTCCTGAATAGAAAGATGATAGATTTTAACTCGTTCTTTCCAAGGTGATAATGCAACATTTTCTTTCGCTTGAATACATGAACGTTCATCAATTTCTACTGCGTCTATTTTCGCCATTGAACGTTGCGCCAGCATTAACGCTATCAAACCCGTCCCTGTACCAATATCTAATATATTCTCAGTCTTTTCAACCTCTGTCCAGGCGCCTAAAAGTACACCATCGGTTCCCACTTTCATCGCACAACGATCTTGAAAAATCGTAAACTGTTTAAACTTAAAATAAGGATTTGAACATCTAGCCATTCTCTATTTTACCTAAAAGTACAGCACCTGGCATGGCTTTTTTAAACCAATTTGTAATCAAAATTTGTTCGCCGTCGCATTTTGTTATTACTTCCGCTTTTAAATTGCGAAATTCTAGTTCCTCTGGAAGTTCTCGTTCTTCACCTGTTGGCAAAATTAAAGCATGAACTTGTGAAAACTCAAAGGGTTGTAACGCATAAAAAATAACAGCAGTTTTGCTTTCCACCGCTACAATTTCTGCCAGCCCTATTTCATTGCGATATTCAGACAATTTCGCCTTTGACTTCATGCGATGAAAAATAGAAGTCGTGCGGTTCGCTTTAAAAAAAGGTGCGCGAATAGGTTTAGGCCATTGAGTTTTTAGTGTTGTTGGGTTTTCTAAGATTTGCTGACAAATATTATCGATATTTACTGCAACATTATCAGCTTGGCTTAAATGTCTTAAGTCTAAACGAACCGTCTTTAACCCGGCTTTTTCTAAGGAGGCTAACTGATCTAAAATAAACTGATCCTTATCCAAAAACATCAACGTACCATGTACCGTTTCTAACGTTGGAAAAGGTCTATTTTGAGTTTCTTCAGATGCAACAGTTGTTTCGATATAACGAACTTCTTCTGAACTGTTAACCGATAAATGTTGTGCTAACAGAGAACGAGGAGAATAAAACAGCAAAATTCGCCCCACCCCTAAAATTTCACAAGCAACAGGAAGCTTTTGACAATATTCTATCAGTTGTTGTTCGGGAAGTTCTATCGATAAAATTAACCGTTCTAGGGAACCAGAAAGAACTTCACACCAGCCGAGTAACGCTTCAAAATTATGATTTCCCGTTTCTACAATAAGCTGTATTTTAAGCTTCGGAAAATGGGTTTTCACCCACCAAGCCGCACCCGGATCACAAACTCGAATTGCTGAAAAGATGTTAAAATTAACTGGGGTAAGTTTTTGACAGATTTCTATCATCATCTGTTCTGTCATTAAAATATCCCAAACTAACACCGGATGCAGTGAACGGTTAACCGCTTCCGAGGCGAGAAATTCTACAGTTTCAAGCGAAAGTTTACCTTGACGCGCTAATAGTAAAGGTTCAAGTAAAACCTCTTGTAAATTCGGCGCATGAACACACCGTTCTAAATCAGCAATAGATGAGACAAAGGTGTTAAATTGCATTAAAAATCTAAGAATAAGTGACTAATTCAGCTTGAACAAGGGTATTTTGTTGGGCGAGTCGAATGACCGTTAATTTTGTAATATTCTGTAGAATATTAACCCTCGGAATACAGACAACACTATCTTTTTGGATGCTGTTTAAACGTTCCCCTGTGACTGAAAACAGTTGAGTGATTTTCCAGTTAATAATCTCTCCTTGCGGTGGAATAATGTCAATTTCATCTCCCACTGCTAAAGGTTCTAGTAACTGAATTGCCAAATAATTAGGTGTTGTATCAATAACAATCCCCAAATATTCGTGAGTTCCGCGATTATTTCCCGACAATTGACCAAATACAGAATCACTATCAGCCGGATTTTCTAAGGAACCCGAAGAATAATCCCGATGAGGAATTGATTCTAAATTTTTCGCAATTTTATCAATTAATTCCGGTGTTACTGTTCCCTCAACATAAGCATCAATCAGTTGTCGATAGGCTTTACACGTCATCGCAACATAAAAAGAAGACTTCATGCGTCCTTCTATTTTCAAAGAACAAATTTTATGTTGAAAAAACTCGGCGATTTGATGAACTCCCCACAAATCTTTTGAAGACATAAACGTGATCGGATTTTCCTCTTGATTTTCAAGTTTATAAGGTAATCGACAAGATTGTATACAACCACCTCGATTAGAATCTCGACCTGCGGTAAAATTAGAAATCGTGCAGTGACCCGAATAAGCCATACACATCGCCCCATGAATAAACATTTCAACATCAATCCCGCATTTTTCTCCGATTAAACCTGTTTCTGCAATACTCAATTCTCGGCCAACAATTAAACGTTTAACGCCAAATTGTTTCCAAAGTTCTGCGGCGGAAGAATTCAAACAAGAGGCTTGGGTTGAAAGATGAATATTCAGGTTAGAACTCTTGCGAACCACTCGTAAAACTCCTAAATCTGAAACAATGACCGCATCAATTCCAATCGATTCGAGAAACTGACAATAGTCTCCTAAACCGTCAAAATCGGCATCATGCAAAAAGGCATTTAAAGTCACATAAAGTTGAGCGTTATACTGATGAGCAAATTCTGCCCCCTGTTGCAAATCATAATCCGTAAAATTATCGGCCCGCGCCCGTAAACCGTAGTTCTGTCCGCCCACATAAACCGCATCTGCACCATAAAGAATGGCAACTTTTAATCGTTCTAGATTTTTCGCTGGGGCTAGGAGTTCAGGTTTCCATTTTGTGATCATTTTTATTTTTTGTTAACTCCAATGGGTTCAATTTGTTCTACAATATATTTTAATCGATTCTCTAACCAGTCGGGCGAGTTTATCTAGAAATGATTGCATAAATAATGTTAGACCAAACAAAAGCCCCTTTAGTCGAAGCACTACAAACCCTAGCAAACCGTCCTCACGCTGCTTTTTATGCACCCGGACATAAACAAGGACAGGGAATAAACCCTCTTTTGCAGACTGTTTTGGGTTCAAAAGTCTTTCGCGCAGACTTACCCGAATTACCCGAATTAGATAATTTATTTGCACCCGAAGGCGTTATTAAAGAAGCACAAGAACTCGCTGCCGAGGCATTTGGGGCTGAACAAACTTGGTTTTTAGTCAATGGTTCAACAAGCGGAATTATTGCGGCAATTTTAGCAACGTGTCGAACAGGCGATCAAATTATTGTACCGCGAAATGTACATCAATCTGTGATTTCTGGGTTAATCTTATCCGGGGCAATTCCTATCTTTATTCAACCCGAATATGATACTCATTGGGATCTCGCTTATAGTATTACGACTGACGCTCTTAAAGCCGCCCTAAATCAACATTCCGATGTCAAAGCCGTTCTTGCAGTTTATCCCACCTATCACGGCATTTGTGGAGAGATAAAACAACTTGCTGCAATCACTCATCAATACAATATTCCCCTACTCGTTGATGAAGCACACGGCCCCCATTTTCACTTTCATCCAGACTTTCCCATCGCCGCATTAACCGCAGGTGCAGATTTAGTTGTACAGTCTATTCATAAAGTATTAGGCGCAATGACACAAGCTTCAATGTTACACGTTCAAGGAAATAAAATTAATCGAAATCGCTTAAACCAAGCCTTACAAATGGTACAATCTAGTAGTCCGAATTATTTATTATTAGCCTCTCTTGATGCCGCTCGTCAACAGATGGCAACTCAAGGGCGATTTTTAATGGAACAAACGTTAAACTTAGCAGCAAAAGCGAGAATATTATTAGATAAAATCCCGAAAATTTCCGTTCTCGAATTCCCCAAAAGCAAACAAACATCCTTTACCGAATTAGACCCCACTCGCCTGACGATTAAAATTTCAGATTTGGGATTAACAGGGTATCAAGCCGACGAGATTTTACATCAACAATTCAAAGTTACAGCCGAGTTACCCAGTTTAAAGCATTTAACGTTTATTATAAGTTTGGGCAATACAGAAGCCAATATTGAACAACTGGTGAACGCTTTCACTCAACTATCTACAATGGGCAAATCTCAACCTCTAAACCGTGAATTTCCACTTCCGCCTGGGTTTTTACCTGCGATGCAACTTTCACCTCGGGAAGCCTTTGAGGCGGCAAGTCAGAGGCGAAGCGTTCAAGATTGTGTGGGTTGTATTAGCGCTGAAATCATCTGTCCCTATCCACCCGGAATTCCGATTTTAATGCCCGGTGAACAAATTACTCTAGAGGCAATTACCTATTTACAAAATATTTTAGCTCAAGGTGGAATTATTACCGGATGTAGCGATCCGACTCTGGAAACCCTAAAAATCTGCCAACCCCAACCCAAATCAAACAATTACCCCTATTCTTAAACAAATACCCTCACCGTCAAATTCTCAGTCACCACTATTGTAGGGGTCATTCATGAAGCCACCCCTACCCGTTAACCGTTTTTTCCTCTTGCCTATTCCCTCTGTTGCAAAGTTCCTAAGATTGCAAACTTTGCCCTGTCCCCTGTAACCTCTAACCTAACTTCAAATGCCTTCCCAACTGTGGCCTTATATCACCCCCGGTATTCCCGATGAATTATTTGAACGTTTACCGGGTATTCCGATGAGTAAGCGAGAAGTTCGCTTATTATTAATATCTCACCTACGACTCCAAGCCGACTCCGTAGTATGGGATATTGGCGCCGGTACCGGAACCATTCCCGTCGAAATTGGGTTATTGTGTCCCCAAGGTAAAATTGTAGCCGTTGAACGAGACTCAGATGTTGCCAGTTTAATTCGCCAAAATTGCGATCGCTTTGAAGTACACAATGTAGAAATCGTAGAAGGAAGCGCCCCTGAGTGTCTAAAAGATTTATCAACCATCCCCCATCGAGTTTGTCTAGAAGGAGGGCGAGATATCAAAGCCATCTTGACAGAAGCTTGGAAATACTTGCAAACTGGAGGTCGAATTGTTGCCACCGCTTCTAACCTAGAGAGTCTCTATGGCATCTCAGAAGGCTTCGCCCAGTTACAAGTTCGGAATGTAGAAGTCGTTCAATCTTCCATTAACCGTTTAGAACGACGGGGAAGGAGTCAAAGTTTTGAAGCGATTAATCCCATGTTTATTTTAAGCGGCGAAAAACTCGATTAGGAAAAGTTGTAACTTGTTTACTCAATGCCGTCATACTTAAAGTTGGGGGGCGTAGTGGTTTAAGCCTTCAACCCAGCATCACGCCATATCATCTGCCTTATGTCTTGGTCTCGCGTTTTTAGTGGAATTGTTGCCATCACCGTCGCTCTCGGAATGATTCTTTGGGGAGGATGGTACTTTACCATTGGCTTTGGAATTATTATTTACCTGGGTCAACTCGAATATTTTCAGCTTGTCCGGGCAAAGGGAATTGAACCTGCGGGGAAAACCACCTTGGTTGTGAGTCAAGCCTTGCTGATTACGGCAGCTTTTGCCCCCAATTTAGTCGATGCAATGTTTGCCCTAGCTGGAACCCTAATCTGTTTTTACCTATTGTTTCAGCCCAAACTCTCCACAATTGCTGATATCGCCTCCTCAATTTTAGGACTATTCTATGGGGGTTATTTGCCGAGCTACTGGGTGCGATTGCGTGTGGGCATTGAACACCCTTCACTGTTAGTCAGTAGCGCGATGATCAACCCTCAACTCAACCTCGACTGGCATCAGTGGTTGACTCATCCGAATAATCTTCCGGTGGGATTAACCGCAACCTTACTGGCGTTTCTCTGCATTTGGGCGGCGGATATTGGGGCTTATATTGTCGGTAAGTTTTTCGGGCGGACTCGCCTCTCAGAGATTAGTCCCAAAAAAACCGTCGAAGGCGCTGTGTTTGGCGTAACTGGAAGTATCGCAGTTGCCATTACTGGGGCTTGGTATCTGCAATGGCCGGGTTTTCCTTGGTCGGGTGGGGCCTTGGGTTTATTGATTGGGATTGCCAGTTTACTCGGGGATTTAACCGAGTCGATGATGAAGCGGGATGCGGGAGTTAAAGATTCTGGACAACTGATTCCGGGTCATGGTGGAATATTAGATCGGGCCGATAGTTATGTATTTACCGCACCCTTGGTTTATTATTTCATCACGTTATTGTTACCCTTACTTTCTCGTTGATGGTTGACCAAAAAAATTGGGATACAAGCCCCGTCCGTGACTGACGGCTTTTCAAGATTGCTGAATATACTCTTTCAGCACTTCAATCGGTGCGCCTCCAACTGAACAAGCAAAGTAGGCAGGACTCCACAAAGCTTCTTTATGCGGTTTTGGGTATCCTGCCTGTCCGTATCTACGGCTAGAGACACCTTTGAGAGTGTTAACAATTTGGGACACTGAAAGTTTAGGCGGATACTCAATAATGGCGTGAATGTGGTCTGATTCTCCATTGAACTCCAATATTTGAAAGTTCATTTTTTTAGCCACTTCTCGGAAAGATTGATCTATTACTCTCAGCCTTTCATTGGTCAAAACAGGCTGACGATATTTGGTTACGCAGACCAAATGGGTGAGCAATGCTGTAACGCTATGCCTTTCGTGCCTTAAGTCTCTTTTCATTTTTGCAGACTCAGCTATAATCATGTAGTAGACCAATTATAGCTGAGTTCCGTGAAAGCCAGGTATCAATTCCGAAGTGCGACTCGTTGGCTAGAAACCAGACCAACTTGGTTTTAGGGGGATTAGCCGCAAGGTATATAACCTTGACAACTGAATGACCATGTAGGTGAGAGTTAGTACCCTAGAACACTAAAATCCT
>NZ_JAYGHR010000079.1:0-82384 GCF_034932365.1 Limnoraphis robusta BA-68 BA1
GCCATTAAGGTCTTTTGACGGTTATTAAGTTTGAGTTGGGTCTTGAAGGCTCGTTGCATAGATGTATTCTGTTATCTTACAGATAGTACCGTGTTGTACCATAAATTGTCAACTAGGTTACTGCTCTGTGGTAAAAGTCATAGTAGGTATTGAGACTCCTCTGGTAAATAACCGTTTTTAGGAGCTGACCTTGAGTCTTGCTTCCTTTGGTTTCTATTATGTAACGTTTTTTAAAGTTTTGCAAATAAAACTTGCAAATTACTTTGATTTGTAATAATAATATATTTTTATGGCAAAATGTAAACGCGATCGCTACATTGAAAGCAACACCTGTGCTATATAATCCCTACATCCGACGGTCATGTATCCCCCAGTCCAAGCGCATCAAGTCAAGCAGCAAGCCATCACCCTCGGATTTCACAAAGTTGGGATAGCGACTGTTGTTGAACCCAAAGCCGAAGTTGAACGGTTACAGGCTTGGCTGAATCAAGGCTATCAAGCAGAGATGGCTTGGATGGCAAACCCCAGACGTCAGGATATTCGTCAAGTCATGCCAGAGGTGCAGTCCGTTATCTGTGTGGCGTTGAACTATTACACCCCTGACGAACGTCGGGAAGGGGCTGAATATGGCAAAATTTCCCGTTATGGTTGGGGGCGAGACTACCATAAGGTGATGCACCAGAAGTTGAAAGCGTTTTCCAACTGGTTACAAGCCCAAGGAGAAGGCATTCAAGCGCGATATTACGCCGATACTGGCCCGATATCTGATAAAGTTTGGGCGCAACGGGCGGGTATCGGTTGGATTGCGAAAAATAGTAATGTAATTACACGAGAATATGGGTCTTGGGTGTTTTTGGGGGAAGTCTTAACGAATTTGGAGTTAACGCCAGATTCTCCCCATACCGAACATTGTGGCACTTGTACGCGCTGTATTGAAGCTTGTCCGACGAATGCGATAACAGAACCGTTTGTGGTGGATGCGAATCGCTGTATTGCTTATCATACCATTGAAAATCGCGCCGAACAGTTACCGGAGAATATTGATTTAAACGGTTGGGTTGCGGGGTGTGATATTTGTCAGGATGTATGTCCTTGGAATCAACGCTTTGCTAAAGAAACTGATGTTGAGGCGTTTCAACCTTATCCGGGAAATATTGACCCAAAATTAAGTGAGTTGGCAGAACTTTCAGAAGAAGAATGGAACGAACAATTTACCGCTTCTGCGTTGCGACGAATTAAACCCCAAATGTGGCGACGTAATGCCCGAAAAAATTTACAAAATAATAGAGGTTAAATAATACTGTAGGGGCGGGTTCGAGTTGATGTATGTTTTCCCTGCAAATCAGTTAAATAAACCCGCCCCAGAGCCTTCTGACTTCTTCTCAGGGGGGCGGGTTTATCTCAATCTCTCAGTAGTAGTAAAGATATTGTAGAACCCGCCCTTACAGAATAATTATTGATTAGTCGGACAGATATGACATCTAAACGTTCGACTGCTGCAAATATTTGATCTATAAATACTTGAGCAAAACTTGGTGCATCTATAGCAATAAAGTCACCAATTGCTTCCAAATCAGCTAATGCTTGACCTGTCCAATTTATTGTTGCCATGTCTTAATACGTTTTTTGGCTTCGTCGTGAGAAATCACATCACCCGCTTCAACTTGTTTAAGTCCTTGTTCTACTTTATACAAAAAGTAGAGACGTTCCATAACGTCTGAAAACGTAACATCTGCTGGCATTCCTTCAATGGCTTTCAGAATTTTTTGTTTAACTGTTGAATTGACCATGATTACCTTTTGCTTAACTTTAGTTAATCGGAATTAGGTAAAAGTAGAGTACGTCAAACGATATTAACGCACTCTACTGTTGGGTTTAGAATTCCCCTGCTAAAGCGGCGACGCAACGTTCACAAATGGTTGGATCTTCAGTAGACTCACCCACATGAACGGAATAATTCCAACAGCGATCGCATTTTTCGCCATCAGCTTTCACAACTCCAATACCCAAGTCTTCAGACTCATCGCTGTATTCAAGTCCTTTTAACTTGTTGGGGGTTTCTAACAGTTCAACCTGAGAACAAATAAACAGATAACGCAATTGATCAACGCCGTTATGCTGTTTTAACTCTGTAGTTGATGGGTTGATTTGTTCTAACTGTTTGCGGAAGTTCTCATCAGAAACATACAGTAAAACTTTCGCTTCTAAAGACGAACCAATCATCTTTTCTTTTCGGGCTTTTTCCATGACTTGGTTAACTTCTGCGCGAATTTCCCGCAATTTTTGCCAGAATTTAGCGAGTTCCGGTTGTTTCCAAATTTCCTCTAATTTCACCCAACCTGACTCGAATACCGATGAATAAGGAGTCGCATAGGGTAAATTTTGCCAAATATCTTCCGCCATGTGACAGAGGACAGGTGCGATCGCTTTGGCGAGGTTTTCTAAGGCAACCGCTAACACGGTTTGACAACTGCGACGTCGGAAGGCATTATCTGCACTAATATACAGCCGATCTTTGGCAATATCAAGGTAAAAATTAGACAGATCTACAACACAGAAATTCTGCACCGTTTGGAAGAAGCGGAAGAATTGAAACTGATCAAACGCATCTTTGATTTCTGTAAAAACCTCCGTGATCCGATGCAGCATATATCGGTCTAAATCGGGTAATTCCTCATAACTAACCGCATCTTTTTCGGGGTTAAAATCATGCAAGTTTCCAATTAAAAATCGGGCTGTATTTCTAATTTTGCGGTAGATATCCGCCATTTGTTTGAGGATATTTCCCCCCAACGGGACATCAGTTGAATAATCAACAGACGACACCCACAACCGCAAAATATCAGCCCCATAGGGTGGTTCTTTGTCTTTGTTTTTACCGCCTTCAATCACAATCGCCGGGTCAACGACATTCCCCAAGGATTTACTCATTTTATGTCCCTTTTCATCAAGAACAAATCCATGAGTTAATACGATTTTATAGGGCGCATGACCATAGTTAGCCACACTGGTTAATAAACTGGAATTAAACCAGCCTCGGTGTTGGTCTGAACCCTCTAAATACATATCGACAGGATAACCTAACCCCCGTTGTTTGGCGACTGCTGCCCAGGAAGAACCGGAGTCAAACCAAACATCCATTGTATCGGTTCCTTTGCGGTATTTTGCCGCATCTTTGCGATATTTTTCGGGTAATAACTCCTCAACAGACAGTTCCCACCACGCATCTGAACCTTTTTCAGCAATGATATTTTGAACGTGAGAAATCGTTTCTTCGTTCATCAAATGTTCACCTGTTTCTTCATCATAAAAAACAGGAATGGGTACGCCCCAACTGCGTTGACGAGAGATACACCAATCTGAACGTTCCGCCACCATTGGAGTGATGCGATTTTCGCCTTGGGCGGGAATCCAACGCACATTTTGAATGGCTTTTACAGCTTCTTCGCGGAACCCTTCAACGGACGCAAACCACTGTTCAGTTGCCCTAAAAATGGTCGGTTTTTTGGTTCGCCAATCATAGGGATATTTGTGTTGATAGGGTTCTTCTTTAATGAGTGAACCTGCTTTTTCTAAGGCTTTAATAACCGCTTCGTTGGCATCTTTGAGAACATTTAATCCTGCAAATTCACCCGCTTCTGCGGTAAAGTTTCCATCTGCATCTACCGGACACAATACAGGTAAACCATAGCGTTGACCAACGATAAAGTCTTCCTGACCATGACCAGGGGCGGTGTGAACGAGTCCGGTACCGGATTCTGTGGTAACATAATCTCCCCCAATTAATATCGGACTTTCGCGGTCAAATAGGGGATGTTTGTAAGTGGAATGTTCTAAATCTTTGCCTTTTACGGTTGCTTTTACGGTGAGATTTTGACCAAACGTTGCTGATAGACGTTCGACCAATTCTGCGGCGACTAACAAATATTTAAACGGAATGGGATTTTCCGCATTTTTTTGTGTTTCAACCACAGAATACATTAATTCAGGGTTCAACGAAACGCCTAAATTTCCCGGAATTGTCCAGGGTGTTGTTGTCCAAATCGCGACACCTAAATCGGGTAGAAAAGGCGTTAATTCTGATTTAACTGCTTCCGCCAAGCTAGTCATTGGAAAGGCCGCAAATAAACTGCGAGAAACATGACCCTCTGGATATTCTAATTCCGCTTCAGCTAGGGCTGTTTTTGAACTCGGACTCCAATGAACAGGCTTTAATCCTCTATAGATATAACCTTTGAGAACCATCTGGGCAAACACGCCAATTTGGGCGGCTTCGTATTCTGGTTTTAGGGTTAAATAAGGGTTATCCCAATCTCCCCACACTCCATATCTTTTGAAAGATTCTCGTTGTTGGTCAACCGTTTCTAGGGCGAATTCTTTTGCTTTTTGACGCAGTTTTAACGGGGTGAGTTCTTCCCGTTCCGACTGTTTCATTTGTTGTAAAACTTTCAATTCAATCGGCAAACCGTGACAGTCCCAACCGGGAACATAACGCACTTTTCGCCCTTGCAAAATTTGGTAACGGTTAATAATATCTTTTAGAATTTTATTGAGGGCATGACCAATATGTAAGGCACCATTGGCATAGGGCGGCCCGTCATGTAAGATAAACGCATCACCCGGATTATTTTCAGATAAACGTTCATAAATTTGATTTTCTGCCCAAAATTTTTGTAATTCGGGTTCCCGTTTGACAGCATTTGCCCGCATATCAAACTTAGTCTGTGGCAGGTTCACCGTATCTTTGTAAGATTTGGCTGCCATTTCTTGTTCTTTTCCGTTTACATCGCTACGTTCAGCCATGATTTACCTTTATTTGCGGCTAGCTTGCAATACAACCTTTAGTTTACCGTAGAAGTCTACGGCACTGTCAGATTACGTCGTTGTCTATCAGATATAATTTATATACTACAATTATAATACAAGCTTGTCAAGTTGATTGACTTCACCACCGTTACCGCTAAGAAAAATAAATTATGATTTTTTGATGGATTTTGAAATCCGTTTTGAACCTCAACTCAACACCAAATCTTCTAAATTTTCATCAGGAAAAACGACATCTTCATAGATTAAAGAAATTGGACTGTTAAAATTAACACTGGTTAGATTAATTTCGAGTTCGGTTTGATTAATTGCTAATTCTTCTGGGGAGTAAGAGGTTAATTCCCATTTATTTTGTTCATTCAGACGATAACACTCAATATTCATTTTTTCAGTGTCAACCAGTACATATTCTTTCAACGTTTCAATTTTGCGATAATGTCTAAATTTTTTGCCTCTATCAAAACCTTCTGTACTCGGAGATAACACTTCTACAATTAAACAAGGATAATAAATGACTTGACGGGCAGTTTGATCTCGACTGTCACACGTTACCATGATATCAGGATAATGAAAGGGGCCGTTACTAGAAACCCCAACTTTTGCATCAGCCATAAACACTTTACAGCCTTTTCCTCGTAGATGGCTTTTGAGTGCAGAAGCTAAATTTAAAGCAATAGAATTATGGGGTAAACTTCCCCCTGTCATCGCGAATACTTGACCGTTGATATATTCATATTTTATCGGTTGTTTTTCTTCCCATTCTAAATACTCTTTGGCTGTCATAAATTGAGATTGAGAATGAGCAATCATAGAATATCTCTCCTTGATTAACGATTAACTCCAGACAATTTTTAGGTCAAGAATAAAGCCTGGTAACACGTCTTCTCCAAATAACGTTGTAGCAGAATTGAAGGCTTCTACTGATTTTTCTAAACGATAAATTTCAACATAGAGATTTTTGCG
This sequence comes from Limnoraphis robusta BA-68 BA1, assembly GCF_034932365.1. NCBI lineage: Bacteria > Bacillati > Cyanobacteriota > Cyanophyceae > Oscillatoriales > Sirenicapillariaceae > Limnoraphis > Limnoraphis robusta. Next base: position 5,788 of record NZ_JAYGHR010000079.1, read on the forward strand.
GTCAATTAACCAAGCTAATTTAACTTGATTTTCCATATATTCTTGCATTTTGGCTTGCGTCGCTTTTAAACTATCAGAAGGAGACATTAACTCTAAGACGAAATCCGGTGCAATTGGGGGAAATTTCTCTTTTTCTTCTGGTGTGAGTTCATCCCATCTTGATTGTTTAATCCAAGCAATATCAGGAGAACGATTAGCACCATTGGGCAGTTTAAAACAAGTGGAAGAATCAAAGAGTTTACCTAATTTATTTTGACGATTCCAAAAGACAAAATCTCCTGCAATTTCAATATTACGATTTCCAGTTTCTCCCCCCGTCGGCGACATAATCATCAATTCTCCGGTTGCATTGCGTTCAAATTTTATCTCCGGGTTTTTCCGACAAAGTTGATAAAATTGTTCGTCACTCATTTGACAAACAGAACTAAAATCAATTGTATAAGCAGTCATCGTTAGAATATCGCTACGTTTAGCCATTGCTTACATTTTAAATCAGCTAGGGTTGACTCCCCTCTGCTTCTTCGAGAAGCCCAAACCCGCAAATATTGAGTTTTGTAACAATTATTAAAAAACTGTGCGATCGCCTGTATGATTAACAGTTGGTTCTTAGCATAACTCAATCTTTCAGACAAATACTGGCTTTCTTCGGGAGGAACAATGGACTTTATCACTAACTTTGTCAGCAACATCAACTTTGAACTCATTGCCCAGCTTACGATGTTAGCGCTGATTGTGATTGCTGGCCCTGTGGTCATCTTTTTGCTGGCTTTTCGCGGTGGCGACCTGTAAACGTTTATTCTGGGGGCGAGGGGAACAGCTTGTGTTTCTTTTCACCGATCCCCCAGTTTGGCGATTTTGTTAGTAATTTGCTTAGTCTTGAATGTACTCTTGTCCGCTTAAGAGTGCAATTTCTGCTTTCATAAATTCTCGTCCTAAGTAAAGCGCGTGATCCAAACAGCTTAACGGACAAGGATTGATTTCTTCTGTAATTTTCACCCCCAATTCTTTCGCGGTTCTTCCCTGAAAAACTGCGCTCGGTTGACGCTTCAAACTACCCGTACAAGGGAAAGGTTCGCCTGTTTCGGGGTCAACGGCGAGTCCTTGATCGTTAATATTATTCGTATAGTGTTCCGCGCAAATTAAACCCGCTTCTCGATCAACATAAATAATAAAGTAACCTGCCGGATCGAGATGAATAAACCGTTGGGAAAGCTGATCATCAATGGCTTTGATGTCTTCAGGCGTTGGAATTTTTGAACTAGATTGAATAGACACAGTTGCAAAATAAACAAATATTAGCCTTTAATTTTATAGCAATTGAAAATCAGGTGTGAAAGTTAGCAACCTCAGAAACCCTCTAGTGCAGGCATCTTGCCTGCTGGAAGTTCACCACTCATTTTATACTGCTATAGCTGGAATCGAGTTTTAATGCTAGACTGATTCAACATCTTCTATAATAACTCAGTTTTCAGCAATTGTCTATTAAAATCCAGTCGATTAAGAGTTTATGACGCGATATATAATTAATCGTCTTCTGAGTGCAATTCCGACTTTAATAGCAATTAGTATTGTAGTCTTTGGAATTTTAGCGATCGCACCGGGAGATCCGATGGGAGAATTTGCCACCAATCCTTCAATTACCGCAGAAGTGAGAGAAAATATTCGTCGATCTTTGGGTTTAGATCAACCGATTCCAATTCGCTATTTAAAATGGGCTTGGGCTTTTCTTCAGGGCGATATGGGTTATTCTTTTACCAGTCGTAGTCCTGTGAGTGAACTGATTTTACAACGTTTACCGACAACGTTATGGGTAGCGGGTTCAGCCTATTTTTTTGCGATGTTAATTGCCTTTCCACTGGGGATTATTTCCGCCATTAAACGCTATTCAATTTTTGATCAAGTTGCTACCACCTTCGCCTTTCTCGGATTTTCATTACCGCCTTTTTTCACGGGTTTACTGTTTATTATTATTTTCAGCGTTCAGTTAAACTGGTTTCCCTTTATTTATAATAGTACCTTAGAAGTGACCAACTGGCAAACATTAATAGAACAAATCAAACAGTCAATTATGCCGATTTCTGTATTGGCTTTATATCAATCTGCGGTGTTGATGCGGTTTATTCGATCTTCGATGTTAGAACAGTTAAATCAAGATTATGTTCGCACGGCTTATGCAAAAGGATTACCCAATTTTAACGTGATTCAAGGTCATGTTTTACGCAATGCTTTAATCCCAGTTGTCACGTTAATTGCGTTAGATATTCCCAGTTTATTTACGGGTGCTTTAATCACCGAACAAATCTTTAGAATCCCGGGAATTGGAGCATTACTCGTTGAATCTATTTATCGCAGTGATACGCCTGTTGTCATGGCGATTACGTTTATTTATGCGATTTTGGTGGTAATTTTTAATTTAATCGCTGATTTGTTATATGGAATATTAGATCCGCGTATTCAATACAAATAAAAAAGGGTGATTGAAACACCACCCTAATGGTTTGAAAACTCATTAATTAGCTGTTTTGTTCAGGATCAATTCCTGCGGATCGTAATAACTCCTCTAACCTTGTTGCTCGTAAACGTTCCTGTTCTAATTGTTGTTCAGCTTGTTCTGCTCGTAAACGTTCCTGTTCTAACTGTTGTTCAGCTTGTTGTAACTGGTTTTGAATCTCCAAATAAGTTGAAAACAATTTTCCATCAGGATGATATAATTTAAGGTCAGTTTCCGATAATTCAAAACGAATTTGTAATCGAGGACTCACCCAATTGTTGACATCATCAATCACATCTAAACGTTCATCCGTTCGTAGCCAACCACTCAAATCATTTTTCTGAGGATCATACAAATAATATTCTTCTACCCCATAACGATCATAAAAAACCTGCTTTTTATTCATCTCTGTTAACCTGTTACCGGGAGAGAGAATTTCAAAAACAACTTGGGGTGCAATATTTCCTTCATTCCACTGTTGATAGGAACCTCGATCGCCTTTCGCCACTCCAAACACAACCATAATATCAGGAGCTTGACGAATTTTATTATTACCTTGAACGGGATACCAGAGCAAATCTCCCGCCACAAATACAGCCGGATCGTGAGCAAATAGCCACTCTAAGTTATAGTAAAGAGTGAGAATCCAGCGAAACTGAATGGTATTGTCTGACATCGGTTGACCATCTCGTTCGGGATAAATAACCTCTGAAGAAGTCTGAGATTCGAGTTGAGAAACCATGATGATTCTCTCCTAATGTTCTTCTTTCTATCTTAAAGCAAATTTAAACGTTTAGACATGACTGTAATTAATCAATCTCAATCTAATCTAACAAAACCTCGAACCCTTTGGGGTGATGCTTGGCGACGATTTAAACGGGATAAAATGGCTGTTTTTGGTTTAATAGTTTTACTTTTGATTATTATTGCTGTTGTCTTTTTGCCGTTAATTTATACAACTCCCATTGATAAAATAGACTTTGGAAATTCTGCATCTCCGCCCAGTTGGGAACACCCTTTTGGAACCAATGATCTCGGACAAGATCAACTCGCTCGAATGTTAGCAGGTGGGCGAATTTCTTTAACCGTTGGTGTGGCGGCGATGATGGTTGCTATTTTTGTGGGAACATTAATCGGAGCAATTTCTGGATTTTATGGCGGAATAATTGATAGTTTATTGATGCGAATCACCGATTTATTTATTTCTTTACCTCAACTTCCGTTATTATTATTAGTAATTTACCTTTTTCGAGAACCGATGAAAGCCGTTGCTGGGCCAGAAGTTGGCATTTTTCTGTTAATTGTATTGGTGGTTGGTGGGTTAACTTGGATGTCTGTTGCGAGGTTAGTGAGAGCCAGTTTTCTAACAACAAAAGAAATGGATTTTGTAATGGCAGCGAAAGCGATTGGTGCAAAACCTTCTCGTTTAATTCGAGTTCATATTCTCCCGAATGTTCTCAGTCCAATTATTGTCGCTGCAACTTTAGCCGTCGGAAATGCGATTATTACCGAATCAACGCTGAGTTTTTTAGGGTTAGGATTTCCCCCCGATGTTCCCACTTGGGGACGAATGCTTTTTGATGCTCAAAACTATCTTGAAACGGCTCCTTACATGGCATTATTTCCGGGTTTAGCGATATTTTTAACAGTTCTTTGTATTAACTATGTGGGCGATGGTTTAAGAGATGCGCTTGACCCCCAATCTAAGCGATAAATTATATGATGTCCGACTAATCAATAATTATTCTGTAGGGGCGGGTTCATTACAGTTTACAGTTATACAGTTATCAGTTACCAGTTTTTACTGGTCACTCTCTTACAAACTTTGCTAAGATTGCAAAGTTCCTTATCCGGTAATAACTCTAAATCAGCCGTTGTCCAGTAAACTTGATTCGGTGTTGTTTGAGTAATGGGTGAGACTCCTTGGGGGGTTTAATGCTATTTTAGATGAAATTTAGAATGGATGCTAAAGAAACCCGGTTTCTTGTTGGCGAGCAAAGCCGGAAATGTTTAATTTCCCTTGAGAAACCGGGTTGATGTGTCAGTCTTGTTACCGAAAATTCACCCTAAATGTTACCCTGAAACTGTGCAAATCGGCTGAAAAGGTTTAACATATATAAACTACAATATTTAGAGAACTCAAAAATCACGATATGGTACTTGCACCGACTCGCCAAACAACAACAGAATTAGCGACGCTTGCTATTGATTTAATTCGTCAAGCTGGATGTGAATATGGAGATGTTCGCTTCTGCACTTATCGTAAACAAAACCTCTTTGCTCGCGATCGCTCTTTGAGTCGGATCGAAGATAATATTAGCTCAGGTTTTGGAGTACGAGTTCTACTCAAAGGCGCTTGGGGGTTCGCTGCGAGTCATCGAAAAACACCCGAAGAAGTGACGCGAATTGTCAATTTAGCGGTTGATATCGCCAAAGGAAGCCGTCTTTCTCTACAAAATCCCGTGCAGTTGGTTCCCGTTGAAGCGTACAAAGATAGCTACATTACACCGATTGAAATTGATCCGTTTACAGTTCCCATTGCTGAGAAAGCCGAATTTTTACTGAATATCAATGAACGGTTACTCGCCTACGAAGAACAAGGCATCAAAAAAGCCATGTCTTTTCTCCAATTTACCCAAGAAGATAAACTCTTTGCTTCAACTGTAGGTTCGGTGATTGAACAAACCATTTACCGCAGTCATCCCAGTTTTAGTTGTACCGCAATTGCTAATGGAGATGCACAAAGTCGCGGTTATGAACGTCCGCCTTTGAACCGGGGTTATGAACATATTGATATCGCTGATTTAAACAATCAAATTGATCGAGTCGCCCAAGAAGCGATAGAAAAAGTTAACGCTCCTACAGGGCCGTCTGGCATTCGTTCAACCCTGATTTTAAAGCCCTCAAACCTCTATTTAACGATTCACGAATCCGTCGGACACCCAACGGAATTAGACCGGGTTTATGGCTATGAATCTAACTTTGCAGGCACCAGTTTTGCCACAACCGATCAACTGAATACACTCCAATATGCCGCCCCTTGGGTAAACTTTAAATGCGATCGCACCCAAGCAGGAGGACGCAGTACAATGGGGTATGATGATGAAGGCGTTCCGGCGCAAGATTGGTATGTGGTAAAAGACGGAATTTTAGTGGATTATTTAACAGATCGCGAAACCGCTTATCGACTCGGACGAGTCAGCAGTAATGGTTGTGCTTATGCCGATAGTTGGTCAAGTGTACCGATGGTTCGTATTCCCAATTTAGGCTTAGAACCAGGGCGAGAAAATGACAGTCATACTGCTACTTTAGCAGAGATGATTGCTGATACCGAAGATGGGATTTTAATTGATGGAATTGGCAGTTTTTCTATCGATCAACAACGGCGTAATTTCCAATTCGGAGGCGATGCGTTTTGGCAGGTGAAAAACGGTAAAGTTGTGGGAATGTTAAAAGATGTCACCTATCACGCCATGACCACAGAATTTTGGAATAAAATTGATGCAATTGGCCCTGAATCTGAACGGGAACAATTGGGAACAAGTTACTGTGGAAAAGGTGAACCGATGCAACTCGCCCAAATGACTCATGCTTGTGTTCCGGTACGAGTGCGAGATATCCATATTGGCGGCGCATCTTAAACTAATACCCATTTCAGATTTTGTGGCGAAGCATCTTGATCGTAATGGCTTCGCCACCCAAACAGGTAACTGAAACAGCCAAGAGCGATCGCACGGGTTGACACCCCTCGATAAATTTGAAAAGTGGCGATCGCTTTTGAGCTGAAGTTGGGAAGAATAACATTAAACTCTGTAGTTGTAGGAAATGGAAAGGAGGTGTGATATATCGCACAGAGTTTGTGTGATGGAAGGAATGCTAATATCAAACAGATTTGCTATCTATTAAAAGGTGTATCGGACTGGATTTTTCTAGTCGATTCTGTCCCCGGAGCCGTAGCTTGATTTAACCTTCCCTCTAGGGAAACGCTAACGGTGGGATGTTAGAACGGATAATAACCAACCTCTATTTTAAATCAAACGCTTGAGCTTGAAATAAGCCAACAGTGCCTTATCCCCTGAAACTAACTATTAATACTAGGGTTGTGGCGTTGTCCTCACCCGACTACCAACAAACCAAACGTGACTGAAAGTCAGGACAAGTCTATGTCTAAGCATAATAAGTCAAAAATGTCAATACAATCTCGGTTACAGACTGTGTATCAGTCTATTGAGAGAATCATTCAAAGGCTGATGCGATCGCTGTTGAGAACTTGGATGGCGATGAACCAAGGCGATCGCAAGGGTCGGGCGGGGTTTGTCTTGCCTACAGTAACGATGGTGTTGTTGGTGGTGGTATTGTTAACAATAGCGATTACCCTGCGATCGTTTGACCGAGCGAAAACGGCTCAATACCGTCGAGTAGAGCAGGCTGTATTGCAAGCGGCGACACCAGCCCTAGATAGAGCCAGAGCGAAGTTAGAAGACTTACTTGGGGGCGGAAATGAAAGCCGAAAAACAGGTCAATCTAGTCGGGGTATTCCTACAGAATCTTCATTGTATGATGCCTTGAGTGATCCTGCCTTATACACTTTTCGAGATGAGGAACGTTTACAGGTTAGTTTTACTTCAGGAGGTAGTTTAACGGTTTGTACACAAAATAACCTTGATAATTGCAATCAGATGGAAACGGCTTGGCGTTTCCCGGTTGATACAGACAACGATACTCAGTATGACAGTTTAACCTATTATGGGATCTTCTTCCGAACCCCAGCACAGGGAGCTAACAATCAGGAATCAAGAGCGAGAGTGCCTTTAGATGCCCGAACACTCCCTGTAGATACAGGAACTCTCTCGAATGCTTGTGTTGCTGCGGGTGGTACCTCTGCATCGCTCGTGGGTGATACAGGTTGGCTAAAAACAACAAGTGGCTTACTGAAGAAAAGCTTTTTTATCTATACTGTAACAGTACCAATAACTCAAGATGATCCTCGTCCCGATATACCAGGTATTCCACCAGATAATTACGATAATTTTAAAGGGACTCCAGGATTCTCTGCATTAGAACTCCAACAAGATTATGGCAGAGAACCGATTGTTAACAACGCGGTAATTTACGAAGATGACCTCGATATTTCACCGGGTCCTACATTTAACTTGAATGGTCGTATTGTTACCAATAGTAACTTAATTATTTCACCTCGTAGCACAAACCAAGGGATTAAACTTCATTTAGTTAGCTCTCCGGCTTCCTGTTTTTATAAAGCCGATAATAGTAAAATTCAAGTTGCAGGTAACGTAGTTGTTGGTACAGTTGATAAGGATAATATTTCTAGACCCGTTGAAGTTCATCTTTTCGATCCAGGTTTAACAGCAGGAAATGATCTTCCAGGTGGAAAGAAACTAACACTAACAAGCGGCAATGACTCAGTAGGTTCAGACAAAGCAAGGGATGTGTTGTACAACTCCCTAGCCTACGTCAACCGCATTGAAGCCTTAAAACTAGCTAATGGCACTCCGCTAGCGGCTAACCCTTCTTACTATCAAGAAGTCACTCGCAAAGTTCCTTTCAAAGAAATATCCGAAGCGAATACAAACACTGCAACTGCAACAGTACAAACCCTTAAAGGAGAGTTAGCCCCGAATTTTCCTGCAATGCTCCCTGTGGACACCAATGGGTTGAGTGCAAATACAACCTTGGGCTTGGAAATTAATAACCTGCCCGCTACAAAACCGGATGATGCCGATCCGAGTTTTGAAGAGAGTGGAGAAAAACAGATTGGCGATCGCATTTTAGTGGGAAATAACCTACCCTTGCGATATTTCTTTAAACCTGATGCTACTGGAGAATGGCGCGGCAGAGGCTACGAAATGGATATCACGGGAGGAAAATGGGCAGGAAACGTGGATGGGCGTTATCGCCAAACTCAGGTTGCAGAGATCCCGAACACTGGGCAGACAGCCCGCAATGGCGACTGGGAAAAAGACGCTGTTCGAGATCCCGTTGAACCCTCGGAAGCCGTAGGGGGTTTGTTAGTCGTGACAGGGGCGGGAGTGTACAACCGAGGTAAATCGTTCTTGCCTCCTCCTATTCCGGCGACGATGAACGTCGATGAAGTAGTGAGTGGAGTTTACAAACCTGTTGCTAGTGGGGGGGATACTTTTACCGTAGTCTGGCCGGATACAATGCCCATGTCACCTGCTTATAAGCAAAATGGTACTGTAATTCCGGGGTCTAAAATCTATAAGAACGATGACTTGTATCAAACAGATGGTTTGACTCCAGTAGCCGCAGCTACTTTTCAAAGTAAAGTCGAAACCAATCTGAGCGCTCGTTGGATAAGTACACCAGCTTGGAGTCCATTAGCCGCAAGCGACACAAACCCTAAAGGGGATCTGCGGATGCGAACGACAATTGTATATCACTACGCATCAGCAGAAGAAAACATTAACGATACAAAGCTGTATGTTGATAAACCTGATGAACCCATTTTAGAGAGGGATGATCTCGAACCCATTGCTTGTGTCAGCAGTTACTACGACCCCTCAACCAGTTTCACTGCTAAAAATGAAGAAGGTTTAAAGTGGAATGCCTCAACTATAAATACAGGGCGCTCTAATAACGGGATAGTTTACCCCGTACCCACAAGCTTTAGTAACGCTGACCTGACACAACAGGCTAAACTGATTTATCCCGATGGAAGGCTAGTCAATGAGCCACTCTACCGAGCTTCTCAGAACCCCAAAAACTTCACTACTGGGCTGACCCTCGAAGAACACGCAGCCGTTTATTCTGCTCAATGTTCATTAGATATTTTAGCGGGTGCAACTCCAGTGAATTCATCAACGAATAATGTTGGTGATCCTCTGACGCGCACAACTCAACTTTACACGACTCTCCCCGATGGTGCGATTCGAGAAGCCACTTTCTTAGATGCAAGACAAGTCAAGGCGCTTGATGCGAATAATACAACAACACCCGTTGTTGATGAAACGTTTAGCCTGCGAGTCAATCGAGACGGTACTGTGGCAGCTAATGCAAGCTTACCAGAAACATACAGACAACCGTTAGAAGATCGTTATCCTCTGGAAGTGCGGGTAACTCAGCTTGATCTCAATACTCTGAGAAATACAACCGTCACTCAAAGTCTTCCTGTTGAAACAGGGCCGATTGTTGGCGGTACAGAATACTATTTACCATTGAGTGGTATTATCTACGCGACTCGTGATGATGCCTTACCCGATTTTAGTGATACGACTGTTGACAAAAGTGCAGCAGATTTCAAAATCGATCCGAGTCGTCGTCCAAACGGTATCATGCTGATTAACGGCGAACGACTCGCTCGTAATGATGCAAACCCCGATGATGGTCAAAATGATGACAGTTCTAGTCGAGAAGATTTCGTCTATGAAAAAGGTTTAATTCTAGCCAGTAACGTCCCTGTTTACGTCTGGGGTGATTTTAACCTCCATACTAAGGAAGAATTTACCGAGAAATTAACAGACTGGAAGGATTTTTACACCCGCAAAACTCTTGATAAAAACTTTGCTTGTCGGAAAAATGATCCCAGATTACCAGACTGTAAAGAAGGAGATAACTGGCGACCTGCAACGGTTATTTCTGATGCTGTCACATTGCTCACTCGAAATGATGGCAGCTTGAAAGAAGGTTTTCGCCCAGGTTTCCGTAACGAAGGAGATTTTGACCTGAGAAATAATGCAGGTAATGTCGTTATTGGTGGGGGTTATAACTTCGATGGAGATAATGATCTCGGAGATCGAGTTATCGAAAGTGATGTTGGTCTTGACTTGAATGAGAACGGCACTATTGATAATAGTAGTTTACCAATTTTAGAAAACCAAATCACCGCTAAGATGGCTAGACTGTTAGCAGGTTTCAACCCTTATAACGATTATGTTGTTAATGGTTTGAGTAGTGGTGCAGAGTTTGATACAAATCAAGACGGTACTATTAATACAGCAGCCTCTGAACCCAATGAGTTGTACACAGATGAAGATTACCGGGTGACTAATAAAAATCCGGCTAATAGTTCCTACTTCAACAACTTTGTTACCCCAATTCAACGTCGCCGAACCACTTTCTCTGAATATGTAATGGAAATGTGTCTCAAGCTTCCTGTTTCAGCTTGTCAGCCTGATGATTGGGTTGTGGTTGATAAAGATGGTGGAGCTACGGAGACTGCATCAAAGGCTTTCAGTGATGGTGATAATTTTAATACGATTGACGGCTCTGGTACAACTTCTCGTCCACCTGCTCCAGATTATCAACGTTTTCCTCGTCGCGTTGCTTTTGAGCGCAATGGTAATAATCTTAAGCCAGACAGTAGTAACTTGCCAATTCCATTAGGAATCGATCCAAGTAGCAACATAGCTACCTATACAGCAACTACAGTTCCTCCGAATAGCACGAACGAAACTCTATGGTTCCAAACTCGCAACGGAACTGCCAAAAACTGGGGATCTGAGTTTCCGTTGTGGTATTACGATCCTGCTACTCCAGATACATCTCGCACTTTTGGTTCTAGTAGTGGTACACTTCAACCACTTTTAGTTCCTGTGTTACAGATTCATGCAGGCCAAGTCAATAACGTAAACACTGATATTGCTGCTTTTCCCTCGCCTACAGGCTCCAACGATAAGATTGATACGACATCTTGGTGGTTACAAGGACCATCGAGTCAAGGTGGAACATTCAACCTGATTGTTGGAACAGGCGATACTCCCGCACGACCCGGAGAATTTAACGGGGGTCTGCAAAACTTACCTCGTTTCTTAGAGAACTTTATTTCAGAAAAACAGCAGAAAAGCACGATAATTTTCGGTTCGTTCCTTCAAACAGGACGGAGTAAATATGCAACGGCTCCCTATCAGTCCATGAAGAGTGATGCAGCTACTCAACATCCCGGAATATTTGGTAACGAAGACAGTAGTAATAAAGGGCGCGTTTACCGAATTGGGAACTCAGATGGACGTACTCCGTTCTTCTTACCTCCTGACCGAAATTGGGGTTTTGATGTGGGTCTGCTCTCCCAAACGCCTGACCGCTACGCCAGCAAGTTTGCTCAACCGAGCGCTGAAGCTGATGACTACTTCCGTCAAGTCAGCCGAGATGATCCCTGGGTACAAGCTCTATTATGCTCAAAAGTTGCTGATGGTGGTGCTAATGCTCTAGCTCGTGATGGTAATCGAGTGAGATTAACCGGAACAGATTGCACGAACTACGGTGGCTAACAAAATACAAAAAGGAGGAAAAAAAGATGATTTTACTCAAGCCCAAACCTCAAAAATCTAGCGAGTCTGGCTACAGCTTAATCGAAAGTTTGATCGCTATCATTATAGTTTCTATCTTGATGGTGTCTGTAGCGCCAATGATTGCTTTATCTGTTGGAACTCGCGCTCAAGCCAAACGGTTAGAATTGGCGTCTCAAGCTGGGAAAGCTTATGTTGATTTTCTCAGAGCGAATTCAGGTAATGTAACCGAGATTGTAAATAATGCCCCTGGTAATACCACAAATACAGCCCCAACTCAAGGTGATTTTGTTGCTGACAAAGAAGGTTATGTGAACAACACCAATAAGCTGTATTGTGTCAACTTCGATGAAAATGCGGGTTGTCAGTCCAATAGTTTAGTCGATATGCTTGTTCAGCCTGTGCAGTTGCATAGTGTAGATCCAAAGACTGGATACAATCTATTAGTTCGAGTCTATCGGGCTGATGCTTTTTCTAGTGGTCAAACCTTAAAAAAAGACGGTCAAAACTCAGCGATTACAAACGCAATTGGCGATCGCACCGCTCCAATGGTTCAGTTTTCAACTTCGATTAGTTCTGTAAATTCGTCGGGGGGTGACAAGTATAAGGACACAAATTGCAGAATCAATAATAAATTAGGAATTTCCGATCTCATCAATTGTCCTTAAGGTGAAAGATAGAACTCCATCAGTTTAAACCATTCAGTATCAGGGCAGAAGACCATGAATAATTTATTGCGATCGCTCCTTAAAATCCAAAATAGAACAAGAAAAAACCAGGGTCTATCGGTTAGCGGTTTTACGATGATTGAGTTGATGGTGGGAGCGATTTTAGCGTTCTTGATCATCACTCCGATGTTAGGTTTTGTGATTAGTATTCTCGAAGATGATAATAGAGAAGGACTCAAAGCTATCACTGACCAAGAAGTAAATAGTGCCGTTGATTACATAGCAGAAGATTTGAATCAGGCTCGGTATATTTATGACAAAGACGGTTTGACTAAAATCCAGGCTGAACTTCCAACTGTTGATAATGGTACTCCTATTTTAGTCTTTTGGAAGCGCCATCTGCTTACAAACTCTTTACCCTTCAATAGCAAGACTCAACCTAAAGATTGTAATGATACTACTAAACCCTGTAATGATGCTTATGTCGATGCGTTGGTTGCTTATTACTTAGTCACAAATAATCAGAGCAATATTTGGTGTAATCCCACAAGCAATGCAGGCCAATGTCCGGCTCGAATTGTTCGTGCAGAAATTCGGGGAGCTTTAAGAAATCCGAAAACAGGAAATGAATATCCCGTAGCTGATTTGAAGGATAGTCAGAAAAAAACTCTAGGCTTTCAGGCTTTGCAAGATGATCCGAAAACTTGGAAGAAAGATCCAAATACAGCTTATCCTGCAAACCTTGCTGAAGTTTTAGTTAACTATATTGATCACAATACAGTTGCATTACCCGGTGACGCCACAAATGAATACTGTGTAAATGCTCTAGGTGGTGAACTTACTAATCTAGTAACGGGCGCTCGAAAAAACGATAACATTTTAAAAATTAAAACAGATTCTAATAGTTTTGTCGCTTGCGTTGATTCTGATCGAAATATTGCTCATGTTGCGATTAGAGGAAATGCTCTGCGTCGTAAGGATGCTGACGCTCCTTATAGTGCAAACAAATCATCCTTCTTTCCCACTGCTACCGTGAAGGTTCAAGGACAAAGTACACCGATTTCGAGTGGTAGCTAGAACATAGTTGAAGATTTCAATTTCAACTCCATTAATAAAAAGCCATGAAAAAACAACTATTTAAAACTCTAAAGAAATCGGCTTCTAGTTCAACTTCTTACTCATCTTCTGAGTCGGGTTTTTCATTAGTTGAACTGGCGGTTATCGTTGTGATGATTGGGATTTTTTCAGCGATCGCGGCTCCCGTTTGGGATGTTTTTGTGAGCCGTCAAAGAGTAGGAGCCGTTAATGGTCAAGTGTTACGAACGTTGCAAACCGCACAAGCAGAAGCCAAACGAAACAAGCAAAACTATGTTGTTGCATTTAGAGAAGCTGCCGATCCTACTACTGCTCCGCCCGAATTTAGCACTTATTTAGAAGGTACTCCTGACGCTGATAAATTCTGGGAACCGTTAAATTTGGAGGGAGAAGTTCCAACAGGAACACACAAAATATACGTTCAAGCTAATAATGATGATGATGCCGATCCTGATAATAGCAACGGCCCCGAAATTGATTCAATTACCTTTAATTACATGGGAGCAGTAGAATATCCTAAACCTGTGAGTTCTGGCCCACAACCTGAAAATACAGATGGTTTCACGGTAACAGTTTCTAATCCTGATGGAGGCTTAAAACAATGTGTAAAAGTTGTGACAATATTAGGTGCAATGATAACATCTGAGGGTGATGATAATCCAACTGGATGCCCGTAAAATTAAAAGTTGATGTAAGATAGAATTAATCATTTTTAATTCTGAATCAGGGCTGCAACTCAATGAAACCAAACACGCGATTAAAATGCGATCGCCAGATTTCTCGTAAGCCTTTTACCTCCCTCGCCTCAAGTTCAAAAGTTAGATATACCACTGGATATACTATAACCGAAATCCTATTAGTTGTTGGATTAATTAGTATATTTGCTGGAATAGCAGTTCCCGCTTGGATGGGTTTCATTAGTCGTCAACAACTGCGTACAGGTGCAAACCGAGTGTATTGGGCAATGCGAAGCGCTCAAAGTGAAGCCAAACGTCAGAAAACCTCTGTTCAGGCTAGTTTTCGAGAGAAAGATAACCGAGTTCAATGGGCGGTTCATCTGGCGAGTGTTCCTCCAAATGACTTATCAGATAGTGCTTGGGAAAGCTTGCCTTCTGGTGTGTTAATAGATGATAAAGTAAAAAACGATAAGGGTAGACTGGAAACGACTCTTCTCAAAGTAGATCCTGTTGATAACTCAGTTAGAAATGCGGGGACTGTTTATCGCGCATTATTTAACTATAAAGGCTGTCCCATCTATGAATCTACCGATGAATGCACTCACGGCAACCCGAGAGCCAAAGGACGCCTGGGACTCATACACAAAAACTTAGAAAAGCAGAAACGTTGTGTGATTATTTCGACTTTAATTGGGGTGGTTCGTACCGGAGAAGAACATACCAAACCCCAAGATAACCTATATTGCTATTAAAATTGTTAGGGTGATTAAGAGTTTTTGCGATCGCGAATTGGTGTTAGCCATTTTCGGGTCAACTGAATTCATCCCCAAAAATTGCTCTTAAGTGCAAGTATCTTGCTTGCTAGAAGCCGTTTTAATAACGAGTCGTACAAGCCCAGGTTTCTGTGCGACAACTTCCGTTTCCACAGGCGGCGACGGCGGCGGCTTCTGCTTGTTGGCGTGTATCAGCCCAAGCCCAACCCAGTTTTCCGTTTTGATCTTTAGCAACGGCACCACAGGCGTTTTTAAACCAAACTTGTATTTTACAGGTAGACTGTCCACATTCTTGTAAAGCCCGTTTTTCCGCTTGTTCTCGCGTGGGATAATCAAAAGAATAGCCCCACATTTTCCCATCAGGAGTAATTGCGATCGCCCCATAGCTGTCAGGGAGTTGTGCGAAAACCATATTACTGATTAATATTTTAGTTCCCACAAAAAATGCAGTCACAATTCCTAAACGTTTCATTTTTCTTGAGTCGGGTTACATCTTTTCTAGATTACCCCAAAAGAAACCCGGTTTCTTTGAGAAACCGGGTTTCTCTCTTGAAGCTACTTCACGGGTTGTCAGACTGAACGACTGAAAAACCCCGATGATAGGGTTTGGGTTCAGCCACTCGCACTTCAAACTCTACACTTTCATTGCGATCGCCTTGTTTAACCGTTAACGTCCATTTTCCCGGTTGCATTTGCCAAAATAAAGAATTAACTGATTTTGTCGCTAATTTCTCACCATTTAACCACCATTCTACAGGCTCCTGACTATTTCCCATCATTTTAAATTCTAATTGCGGAGATTGATCAGGATTCACCAAAAAATAATCATCCGGTTGAGGCGATAAAATCCTCAGTTGATTGGCGGTTAAATCAAACCGTTGCTGTCGGGCTAACCATTCGTTATATTCGGGTGTTAACTTCAAGTTTTCCGCCGAACTTTGATAAGCTGGAACATCATCTTGATGAAAATATTCTAACACAATTCCCGACTGACAATCTGAAGTTGGTTTTGTTCCCGTTGTTGCACAAATTGGCAATTTTACTAACTCAGCAGGAACCGGAAAATTAAGCGGTTCTTCTTGGGAATGTAAGTGCATGATAATTCGACTCCACAACGGCGCCGCACCCATCACGCCGGATACATTTTGCATCGGTTTTCCGTCAAAGTTTCCTACCCAAGTCGCGACGGTATAATCTGTTGTAAATCCGACTGTCCAAGTATCTCGATGATCGGAAGAAGTTCCTGTTTTAACGGCAACGGGAAAGGGTAAATTTAACACAGATTCAACTCCAAATGCAGCCGCCCTCGCATGAGAATCACTCAACATATCAGTAATAATTTGCCAAGTTTCAGAGCGATCAATTTGTTGCTCATTTTGAGTTAAATTTTCGGTTAAAGTTGTAACTAACGGTTTAAACTGTCCTTGGTTTGCTAAGGTGACATAAGCTTGGGCGAGTTCCCATAATGTTACTTCTCCGCTTCCCAAACTTAATCCTAAACCATAATGTTCGGGAGGTTGGTTTAAATGTTTAAATCCCAAGGTTTTTAAACGCGATAAAAACACGGGTACGGTGACTTTTTCTAACACTCTCACAGCCGGAATATTTAAAGAATTGGCTAAGGCTAACCGCACTCTCACAGGGCCTAAAAACGTTTCACTGTAATCTATTGGGCTGTACAATTTTGCACCCGGAATCGCATAATAAGTCGGAACATCTGCGAGAATTGTATGAGGCTGAATTATGTCTTCTTCTAAAGCGAGTTCATAGAGAAAAGGTTTCAAGGTTGAACCCGGTTGACGCAAAGCTTGAACCCCATCATTACTTCCTAAGTTGCGGGTATTAAAATAGTTGGGAGAACCGACATAAGCTAAGACTTCTCTCGTTTTATTATCAATCACAATTGCGGCTGCATGATTAACATTTTTATCCGCTAAAGCCATCACCACTTGTTTAACTTGGGCTTCTACAAATTGTTGTAAGGTTAAATCTAGAGTCGTTTGAATATGAGGTTTTGGGGTAGAAGTTTCAGAGGAATAACTCATCTGTTCAGATACCCAAAATAAAAAGTGTGGAGAAGCCATAACCCCGAGTTGAGGAAGTTGGAATTCTACATTTTCTCGATTAGCGTGTTCGGCTTGTTTGGCGGTAATATAACCATCCTCAACCATGCGATCTAAAACATAGCGTTGACGCTGTTTTAACCCTTGTAAATTGTAGTAGGGATTTAAGTCAGTTGGATCATTGGGTAAAGCAGCCAGTAAACTCGCTTGGGATAAGCTTAAATCTGTGGCAGGAATGTTAAAATAAGTGCGAGAAGCCGCTTCAACTCCATAGAGATTTCCCCCCATTGGTAAACGGTTAATATAGGCTTGTAGAATCTCATTTTTATTCATTCCCGCAACTAACCGCCAAGACAACCAAATTTCTCGACTTTTATTCACTAATGTTGTCGGTGCGGGTTCCAACATTCGGGCGAGTTGCATGGTAATAGTAGACGCACCACTGACTATTTTTCGGGCTTGTATCGCTTCTAAAATTGCCCGGATAATTGCTTGACTATCAACCGCACCCCGTTGATAATATCGTTTATCTTCTGCGGCAATAATCGCTTGAATAAAATGCGGTGAAACTTGATCTAACGGCACAACTGTGGTATGATTTTGATCGCGGCTGAGTAATATTCCGAGGGGCTGTCCATAGCGATCGCTAAATTCAACCGCGAGGCTATCTTGCGTGATATTTTGGGCGCGAATGGGAGCGAGATAGGGAAGCGATCGCACTGTTACCCCAGTGAGAATTATCCCTAAAATCACTTTAATTTTTATGTGGCGAAACCGGAGAATATTTTTCATTTTTTGATCCAAATAAATAAAGCACGATAAATTATAAATTATGAATTTTGCCTCTTACAAGATTGCCTTTTGCCTTTTGCCTCTTACAAGATTGCCTTTTGCCTCTTACAAGATTGCCTCTTGCCTCTTGCCTTATTTAGTTTCGACAATGCGATCGCCTGTTAATCCGGAAAATAATGTTATCCTAACTTTTTTTGATTTATTCAGTAGGATCACGGAGTTGAATTTTTATACAAGCCCTGAGTAAGCGCTAAAAGTTCAGTGGTTGTACGGATGCTTTTTCGGGGGTTTATGTTTTAAATTTAAACCTAGAAGTTTTAATCAAGTTAAGAAAGTATGAACTACTCCTTTCAACCCAATTACCCTGAAAACACCAATTTAGACATCATGTATCCCGCCACAGGAACTTTAGCCGGAGTGGGTTTATCGGCGACAATTGGTAACATGGGTTTAGTCGGATCATTTGGGGGGGTTGCGGTTGGTGGCTTTCCCGTTGCGGTTGCGGGTTCAGTCGTTGGTTTTGCGGCTTATGGTGCAACAGAAGCGCTCAAAAATAGCGATCCTGATGTCATTTTTCCCATCGCAACCGGTGCAACAATTGGCGCCGGAATGTTCAGTATTTTTGGTGGAATGGGGTTAGGAGTTGCGGGAACTGCGGTGAGTATTGGCGGTGCAACAATGGCGTTTGCAGGTGGCGTTGTCGGGTTGGGAATTTACGGTGCTTTTAAAATGATTGAAAAAGTTGATAAAATGGCACCCGGAGAAAGCGCAACTCAAGCTTTTTGTCGCATGGAAGAACGAATTAATGATGCTTATTTGGATTCATTTTTTTATACGGAAGCTTTGCTAGAAGTTGCCGAGTTAATTAATCCTGATTTGCCTTGGGAACGTAAATTTAGAGAGTTAGAAATAGAAGAAGAATTACAACAACTCAAAGCACAGGTTAAACCGTTACCCCGACTCGAAAAAATTAACCTACAAATAAAAGTAACGGGTTGGTATGACTGGCATCCTCATCTAGCTATTGCATCAAATAGCATTAAACGAGAGTTAGCGAAATCTCTTCATATTCAAGTTGAACATCCTCAAATCAAGTTAATCATTTGGACTATTCAAGAGATTAATGTTAACCCATCAGCTATAAATTATCTAGGGAATCAATACAAATCACCCAGTATTTCTAAGGTGGTTGAGTTCGAGTTAAAAATAGGCTTAACGTTGTCGGTTCCTGTCGATATTCTCGCCTCGGAAAACTTGAACGATCTCGTTAATAAACATCTGGAAATCGGCGAACTTTCTAGCTTGGTTAAGGCGGATAAATTTGCTGTAGTTTAAGTCTAATGTTATCAAAATTATTGATAAATCATTGCTTCGACTTCTTCTAACGCCTGAAAACTGCCAACTTGCCAAGATCGTTCAACCGCAGTAGAAACAATTTCAGAAATCTCAATATTAGGAAAATTGGGGCTAGTTTCTGATTGAATATATTTGCCGTTTTCAAACAGAAAAATGCTTAACTTTCCCTGATGATAAATCCAGAGTTCGGGAACTTCTAGGGCTTCGTAAGCGGCTAACGTTGTTGGGGAAGTGACATCAATTTCTATTGCTAAATCTGGGGGCGGATCGTTCGGTTCGAGTCGGCGCCGGTTGATCATTTGTTGATAGTTTTCGATGTAAAAACTAGCATCCGGTTCAACTCCGGCTATTCCTTCTTTTTTAAACGTTGTTGAACGAAAAGATTCGTATCGTTTCCCTAGAGATTTTAACAGCATTTTGACAATATCAGAAATAATTTCTGTGGGTTTTTCGTGTTCGGGTAAAGGAACCATAATTTCTAAAGTGTTGTGACTATAAACAACTCTCGAAGATCGCTTTTCTCCGAGTTCTTGTAAAATCGCTTCAAATTCCTGCCAATTAACATTAGGAATTGTTACCACACTTCCGGGTGAAAAGTTCATTTGACTAATGGGTTTAACAATAGGAGTTTTTACCGTCATTTGAAAAACCTGTGTAATTATCCTACTTTATTTTAACTCAAATCTCTAAAATAATAACCGAGGAATCGCTCTACCTATTGTGCGAGTTTTTGATATAATGTAAAACAGACTCCAGCTTTAAGATTCATCCGAATTTTCTGAGGAGATTAACCCCATGAATTCGACAACTCGTTTACAAGAAATAGCAACATCTTTACCGATTTTCGCAGAACCTGAAAAAAAGGAAATATTTTTGTTTGTTTTGGGTGCTTTAACGGCTAAGATTATTAGTTTAAGGAAAGCGGCAGAAGTGATGAATTTTGATGAGGAGGCTTTGTTACAAACTTTAGATTTGTTGGGAATTGAGTTTTCCTATTTAACAGAGGAAGATGTTACACAAGAAAGCGTTTGGTAGAAATCGTGAAAATTGTCATCAACTCATCTCCGATTATTTTTCTCGTCAAGTTACAATTCCTCGATATATTTTTAGCCCGTGATGATGAGTTTTATATTCCTTCTGGGGTTGTTGAAGAAATTGAGGCTAAAAGTGATCAAGTCAGTCAGGTGATTTCACCTTTAATAGAAGCAGAAACACTTCAGGTTGTTTCAACTTGTTTACTTTCTCTGGTGAACCGTTTAAATCTAAATTTGGGGCGAGGAGAATCGGAGGCGATTTCATTAGCAACTGAACTACAAGCTGATTTAATTATTTTAGATGATCGGGCAGCACGCAGCAGGGCTGTAAATTTAGGGTTAAATGTAAAAGGAACGTTAGCTCTGATCAAAAAGCTGAGTCAAGAGGGTAAAATTACAATAGATAACCTTGATGAATTTTACGACAGACTACAGCAAATAAACTTCAGACTTTCTCGTTCCATCTTTGATGCTGTTTTCAAGAATAGTGAACCTTGATTCCGGCTAATGATTCTTCTTTATTTTAACTCAAACCTAAAAAATAATAACCGAGGAATTGCTAAACCAACCGGAATCGCTAAAGTCATTAATACCGCTTTAGTAGCAGCAACAACGGTATTAACTAATAATAATAATTCGGTTTCAGTTCCTAACGCTAAAATTTGAGTTAAACCACTAATTGCCCGAAAAATAAACACGCCCGGAATCATCCCCACAACCGCCCCAAATGCGATCGCAGCAGAAGGCGCTTGATAGCGTTGAGAGAAATAAACCGTCATCAAACCGACAAGAGTAGAAGCAATTAAATTCCCCCAAACGATTCCTAAATCAAAATTTAAACAGATTTCTCTTGTGCCATGACCCACCATTCCACACAACACACAAGCCGCTAACATTTTTTTAGGAACGTTGAAAGATAGCGCGAAACCCATTGCAACTAACCCCGCAAAAAACATATCTTCAGCTAAGGGTAAATGAACGCTTTTACTACTGGCTGAAATTAACGTTTCTGTTGCACTAGCCGCTAATAATAACCCAAAGGCAATGGCACTCAAAATAACACAACTTAAACCCAAACGAGCGATGCCAATGGTTATATGATTTTCCAATAAATCTAAGATAGCATTAATTAAATGAACCCCCGGAACGAGCATCAAAGACGGTACAATTAAACAGAGTTCGGGCGTTGTACTCAAACCCAAACGCACGGCAACACCGCCAATACATCCACTCACAAAAGCCGCTAAAAAGGCAATTAAAAAGGGATTAAGTCGCCGTTTTCCGAACTGTTGACGCAAGAAAACGCCGACCGCAGTTGCAATACCAACAATCAAAAATGTTGACCAGTCTGCCCCAAAAAGTTTAGCCAAACTTCCCGAAGATATCCCTAACATTAAAATCAGCAACCAAGGGTTATAATGAGGCAAACCCCCATCAATTTTTTCGAGTTCTTCAACGGCTTCTTGAGGTTTGATTTTCCCTTGTTTGATCGCATCAATAACTTGATAGACGCGAGTAATGGCAGCCATGTTAATATTCATCGCCGGAACACTGCGACTAAAGCGAGAAATAAACTGATTTCCAATTTGAGCGGTTAATGTTAAAACTTTGTAGTCTACAAACAAACGCACAGGCCAATTAAACACATCAGCGAGTTGATAAACCGCTTGATGAACTCGACCTGTTGCGACACTATTTTGTAATAACAAGCGACTGGCTAAAAGAATTAAGTGAAATTTCTCTTCAATAGCAGTTTGTTCAGAGTATCTGAGATCATTTGTATCAGTATTCATTGGCTAAAGTTAGGAGATAAAATCACTAAAAAGAGAATATATGTTAGGTTAAATAGTCTAACCAAGTGTCAACAATATCAGATGAACCGTACCATTTTCCAGGGGAGCGGGGAGAATGCCAAACCCCGTCTAAAGTAATATTTTCAGCCCCTTCTAAATGTGCTGCTTCAACAGGCGTAATTCCATCTCCCCAAGTTTCTCCTTGACCAATGGTAAGCTGATAGCTATTATAAGGAAGCCAAGTTTTAAAGGTTCGAGTACCATAAACCGCTTTACCCGCAATACAAACATAACGCACCTGAGAATAAAACGCACCCGGATAGTTGTTTTTAACAAAATCGAGGTTTTTTCTCGTCCAACGTTCTTGGCTAATATGAGGCGTTCCCAGTGTAATTAAAGTGTTAACAACCGGGTACATATTCCACAAACCCATCACGGTTTCTGTAACATCACCATGCACAATATAGGGTTTTTCACCGATAAAAATTCTGGCGATCCATCCGCCCGCAGAATGACCAACAAGATTAATTTTAGGAACTGAATATTGGTGCAGAACCTGTTGAACGGTTGCATTTATTTTCTGCAAAATTGGCACCATTGAACGTCCACCAACCGTCGGGAACCAATCTCGTTTTCGCAGAGGAACCACAACCGCAGGAATTCCCTGTTGGTTGAGATATTGTGCGAGTAGAGAGTAATCTTCTGCACCTGCAAAAAAGCCTGGTAAAATTACAGTTGGTAATGGCATTTTTATCTTAATTTTGGGGGATGATCTCGAACTTTTCGTGTAAATTTATCCTAGAACTAGGTTAGTATTTTAGCTAATCCCGATTAACAGACTCAGAATAAGTGATAGCGCAACTGATCACAAATTGTCAAGGTTGTACGGCGTGAAATTCAAAATGTGAAAAGATTGCGATCATCTTGATCCCATCAATATCTTGCTAAAATTAGCAGACTGAACCTAGTTCAACGATTATTCTGAGTCTCCCTCGTAGGTAATCCGCTCAGATTTATAACTCGGTGGCTCTACATGAATGACCGTTCTAACCGGACTAAAATATTGTTCAATTTTAGCTTCGACTTCTTCGGTAATTTGGTGCGCCGTTTTCACATCATCCGCCTCAACAATCAGGTGCATTTCGATAAAAACTTGACGACCCACAACACCCCGAGAAGCAATGGCATGACAATTCACAACACCCGGAATACTCATCGCTAATGATCGAATTTTCTCCGGTGGAATTGCCATCTTATCAGTTAACCAAGGTAAATTTTCTTTGAGAATTTCCCAGGCACTATGAAAGACTAAAACTGCAACCGGAAACGCCATCACCACATCTAAAGCTTCTAATTGAGGAACATTCCATTTACGACCTAACCACACACCAATTAGTCCAGCAATGACCATTAAAGTTGTCCAAATATCACTCATGGTATGTTGGGCATCAGCAACTAGGAACGCACTTCCAAGTTTTTTGCCCATATACCGTTCGTAGTAGGCAACAAAAATGTTAATTCCTAATACAATTAACAAAATCCAGAGCGCACCCGAATCAATTTTGATCGCATCTCCACCGACAAAAATGCGTTCAATTGCACTACTGAGTATTTCAAAACTAGCAATACATAGAAAAACCGTCACCGCCAACGCACCCAAAGCATCGTATTTTTGATGTCCGTAGGGATGTTCTCGGTCAGGTTTGGGAGAAGCAAATTGATTCGCCACTAAACCAATAATATTGTTAGCACCGTCTGTAACACTATGTAACGCATCCGCCAGTAAACTCAAAGATCCAGTTAATATCCCCAAAGTTGCTTTGATTGCCATAACCACAACATTCAGCACGAGGGTGAGAATGAGAACTTTGCGGACTTTGGGACGATTGTCAGTAGCCACAATGTCTCCTTTGATTCAACAATTAAGGATTTATCTCTAGTTTATACAACTAATAGCAATTAAAAATAGTTCTGAAGGAAGAATTAATTCAACTTTTAATAAACTTTCTCAATAATTGATTAAACACATTTATTGATCTTTTGCAAATTTAAAATTATACCAGCCTAAATCAACGGCTTAGAAAGGGATTACTTCAAACAGATAATATTTTTTGATCGGTCTTTCTGCGTCCTCTACTCACAAATATTATCTGTAACTTCATTTTTTTGGGAAAATTGACCGAAACTAATCCGCCTGATCAACGTCAACTTTACCACGTCTGTTGTATCCGCAGTCCCCAGTTGTCCTTTTTTAGTAATTAGTCCGGAATTCCTCCAATGACACCTGCATCAAGCAACAGAGACCAACGAGTGTGACGAAACAGGGGAGGGTGGCTCCTCCCCCTTTCTAATCTCCAAAGGTGGTAAAGCATTGACAAACGCAGGACTTGGCTCGACTAGCTGTATCAGGGTGATAATTTAAAGGATTTTGGATGAAGTCGAGAGGGGATACAAAACCTGTTAATCACCTAAAAGACAACGAACTGCCATTCACTACAGCACCATTTATCGATTGTAAACGAGCTTGAAATGTTGAATATTTTTGATAACGTTCTGAATTTTTTTAAGAGCAACTGGCCTGTATTTGAACCTCTCGTTAAAGTTCTGTTTCCCGCTTATACTCCATTAATGGATGTGGCTGAACCTGTTGCAAACTTACTGATTAAAACCTTATTCTCTCAAGAAAAATCAGCCTTAAATTCGAGTAAAATCACTCAAGATGAACTCATAGAAATTCAAAGTGATTCAGATTTTATCACCGATTACCAAACTCGGATGAACCGTTCAAGTAATTCATCCCAATTATTTCTTCTCACCAATGATCAGGATATTTTAGCCCCTCAAAGTTCAGGAATAATCCCTCCACCAACAGGTGAAATAAAACCGGAGTGGACAGCAGAAAACCCCGGCGGAATTTTGGCTTTAGATGGCGATGATTTCCTGATTGCTTCTGTTGAGATGGATGTGATCAATGGAAATCAAGGTGCAGATACAATTGCAGGTTTAAGCGGTGATGATGTCATCCGAGGCGGTCAGGGAAATGATGTGATTGGTGGCGATTTGGGCAACGATTTAATCAATGGAAATCGAGGGAGCGACCAAATTTGGGGCGGTGAAGGCGATGATATTGTCCGAGGAGGTAGAGATAATGATACTTTGTCTGGAGGTGAAGGAAACGATCTGTTAATTGGAGATTTAGGGGTTGATATTTTAACCGGAAATGAAGGAGCGGATCAATTTGTTTTGGCGGGAATCAATACTGATGCCGATGTGATTACTGATTTGAACACCGCAGAAAGCGATCAGATTTTGATTGTCGCCAATTTTGGGATGGAAAATATTACGGTGAGTTCCTTTGATTCTACACAGATTACCTCGAACCTTCCGGCGAATATTGATAATATTCAAGGCACTCTCATTCAAGAAACAAAAACCGGAAATGTTCTGGGAATTGTGACGGAGATCACCAACATCGAACAGGTGAAAAACGCTATCGTTTTTGTTAATCCCAATGACCCCATGTTAATGCTAGGATGAGCTTCCGGATGTCATCACCTTCCCTCTGTACATTTGATTCAGATGCTCCTAAAAACTGCATAAGTGTTGTTGCATGAGATGTATGTAGCAGTAGAGTCGTAAACCGGTTATCTTTCAATCTATTTGAGGCTGTAGTTTTTGGAGTAAGCGTTTTGTCTAGGAGGTGATTGTCATGCAAGTCAGATGGAAAAAGTTCTTTGCTAAAACCTTGATTTGGCTACTTGCTGAACTCTTACTCAACTTTATTGGACTGGACGACTTAGCTGACTACAGCGAGTTTATCTTCGAGAGAAATGTAATTATCTTCAAAGCTTAATAAAAATAGGTAGACCATTGCTCAATCAATGTCTACCCTTTACCTTGAAATGAGCCGATTAGACTCATTGAGTTTTTAGCATTGATGACTGTTCTTAAACATAGAACAGAACAGTTGACATCCTCCCCTCCGTAGACGAAGGGAATTCCCAAACCTTACGATTTGGGTTTCTGTTTCTTAGCACTTGCCTTCCGAGACTTGCTCTCTTCAGGTCTTACGGTCGCTCCACAGACTGACACGGCAAGCCCTGCCGCCAAAATATTTATACTTGCGTTGATATCTCGGTCATGGTGAGAGTTGCACTTGGGGCAATCCCACTCCCTGACATTCAACGGCATTTTTTCTGAAATGTATCCGCAATTGGAACATCGCTTTGAACTGGGAAACCATCTATCTATCTTGATTAATTCCCGCCCGTACCACTCCGCTTTATAAGTCAGTTGTCGGACAAGTTCTCCCCAGTTCGTATCACTAATTGCTCTAGCTAGCTTATGGTTTTTGACCATGTTCTTTACAGCTAAATCCTCAACGACTATCGTTTGATTTTCACTCATTAGTTGAGTCGTTAGCTTATGGGTATGGTCGCGCCTGGAATCAGCAATTTTGGCTTGAATTTTAGCAACTTTGACTCTTGCTTTCTCTCTGTTAAAAGAACCTTTAGTTTTTCGGCTTAAAGATTTTTGAGCGCGTCTGAGTTTTTTGTATAGCTTGTCAAAATGTTTGGGGTTGGAAACTTTAACCCCATCGGAGGTGGTAAACAGACTGGTAATTCCCAGATCAATTCCCACTTTTTTATCAACGGGTTTTAGTTTGTGGTCTACTGGATCATCAATTCTCAAAGAAACAAACCATCTTCCACTCGGGTCTAATTTGACCGTTATTGTTGAGGGTGTACAACCAGTAGGAAGCTGACGACTCCATCGAATGGGTAAAGGTTCAAAGCACTTGGCAATATAAACCTGACCCTCTTTAAACTTGAAAGCTGACTTGGTGAATTCAGCACTCCCACCGTTACGTTTTTTCTTGAAGTTTGGGTATTTTGCCCGACCCGCAAAAAAGTTAGTAAAAGCGGTTTGCAAGTGTCTTAAACTTTGTTGAAGAGGAACACAACTCACCTCGTTTAAGAAGTCTAATTCCTCTTCTTTCTTCCAGTTTGTCAACATCGAAGAAGTTTGAGAATAGCCAACTCGTTCTTTCTGCTCATACCACGCCTCGCTGCGTGCAGCTAGTGCTTTGTTGTACACTAACCTCACACACCCCAATGTTCTCCTCAACAGATCTTCCTGTTCAAGAGTAGGGTAAAAACGGTATCGGTAGGCTTTTTCACTCATGTCTCACATTTTAACATATAAATTGTGAGTATGTTTAATTGAATAATTAAAGCCGTCCTTCAAGGACGGGGTTTCAGACCCCAAACTTTCGATGAATAAACTGAACAGTTTTTGGTGGCCGACATTTCTCATCTATTTGATTTTAAATCACTTGATTTAAAATTGCAAGCCTAAAATTTTAATTAAACTTTAGTGATTCGGAAATCAGTGTTTTTCTTGTATTCATCACTGCAAAAATACTAAAAGAAGAGACTGGAAATCTTTTCCATATCTCTTCTCGTATGTCTACTCCACATTATTGAGAGAAATGAGAGCTTTGCGACTTAAACCCTTTGATGAATTTAGTATGACTCATTTCCAATCCCGATAAAATACATAAAGTTAGTCTTTTAGTCAGAGCCTATATTAACTTTCTTTCTGCACAAACTTCACCAATATTCCCTCAAGTTTTACACAACTAGCTTGACTTAAAATTTTTGATCGAATCGCTTTACAAAAGCTTTACATAAGGGGGTTGAATGTAAAGTTGCTTCTGAAAAGTTCATGTCAAATTCATAATTTTCACAATTTGTCAACCCATAAAATTATTAAATCCGTTAAGAATTGTTGACCACCCTGATCTATTGAGGAAACTGTCTAGATCTGACCTGATCACAATACTGCTGCACTGCTTGAGTTACCGTTTCTTGCAAATTGGCATAAGTTTTCGCAAAAGGCGGTTGCCAAGCCGATAACCCCAACAGATCCGGCGTGACCAACACCTGACCATCACAATGCGCCCCCGCCCCAATACCAATCGTCGGAACCCTTAACTTTTGGGTAATTTCCTGCGCCAACTTTGCCGGAATATGTTCTAATACCACAGCAAACGCTCCCGCTTCCTCCAGGGCGATCGCTTCGGTTAAAATCCGATCTGCCGCTTCAGGCGTTTTCCCCTGTTTGCGAAATCCCCCCAACTGATGCACCGACTGCGGCGTTAACCCCACATGACCCATCACCGGAATACCCGCCTGTACCAAAAAACCCACCGTTTGCGCCATTTCTGGATATCCCCCCTCCAACTTCACCGCCTGCGCCCCCGTTTCCTTCATCACCCGTCCCGCCGATCGCATCGCCTGTTGAGGACTTTCTTGATAAGTTAAAAACGGCAAATCAACCACCATCAACGCTTCTTTTACCCCACGCCGCACCGCTTTGGCATGATGCAACATCTCCTCTAACGTTAAGGGCAAAGTCGTTTCATAGCCCAACGCCACCATCGCCAGAGAATCTCCGACTAAAATCACATCCACACCTGCTTGATCGAGTATTCGCGCCATCGCATAATCATAAGCAGTCAACACCGCGATCGCACGCCCAAGTTGTTTGTATTGGATTAATTGTTGAATAGTAATACTCATAATTTCAGTTAACAGTGACCAGTGAAGACAGTTATCAGTAACCAGTTATGTAGGGGCGGGTTCCGAACAAATCTATATCTTCCCATGCAAAACTGTTATAAACCCGCCCCCCAGTAACCAGTGACCAGTTGCTTTCAGTGAACAGTTAATCATTTCTAGGTCAGTCATTAATGATTCGGGATGATTTGACAATAGAGAAAAGCATTTTAGATAATTCCTCAACATCTGCATAAACACTATCAAATGACTCTTTCGTTAAATAGTCGGTATCTTTGAGTAAACACAACCAATATTTAGTTTCTAAGCACTCCTTATAAGCTATCGACATTTTAGCGGAGAATTCAGCCTTAGAGATTTCCCCATTCGCTTCAGCAATATTTGCTCCGATACTGGTTCCACTTCTGAGAAGCTGTTTAGATAAAACAAACTCCTTCTTGTCTTCACACAAATATTTATAAGCCTTGACCATCCGAATTGCAAATTTATAAGCTTTATCATAAACTTTACTATTGATCACTGCTAACGACTCACGACTAACTGTAAACTGAAAACACTGGTCAGGTAATGACTGTTAACTGTAAACTGAAAACCCTGGTCAGGTGATGACTGTTAACTGTAAACTGAAAACACTGGTCAGGTGATGACTGTTAACTGTAAACTGAAAACACTGGTCACTGGTCACTGGTCACTGATAACTGTCTACCGCCATCCCAACCAACGCAAAATCGGCACAATTAGATAATGACTCACAGCCAAACATAAACCCGTTGTACAACCCAAAATCCCAACAAACCCCAAACCCAACCAAAACTCTCGCCACTGCGGTTGAGTCATCACAGCCGGAAATTGCAACATCTCAGGCGGAAACGTCGGATCTAAACTCAATCTCCAAAAAATCCCCGTTGTTCCCACCGCCACAATCACCGCATAAACCCAACGATGACTGGGTAGCCCTAACCCTAACGTTAGCAGTGCAGTCGCTAATCCCATAGACAGTTGTGCAATTGACTGTAACTCCGTTAACCCCGGTATCATCCCAAAAAAGCGGAGCATTTGCCAACACATTCCCCCGACGATATAACCCACACTCCCCATCACCGCCGCCCGTCCATAACGACGGTTAATGTCAAATCCCCCCGCATCCGTTAAACCCAGTCCCGTTCCCAAACCCGCTAAACCCAACACCAAGATTTGCGTTCCCAATTTCAGCGCCGCCCCTGGAAACCACAACGGAAAATTACTCGATAAAACCTCCGCAAACGCTTGACCCAGGGGAGTCCAATAAGCCAACACCAACCCCAACACCGCCCCGACAATACCCCCAACCCCCGCCAGTCCCATTCCCCACAACGTCGCCATACTCACCTGCATCAGTTGAAAACTGAGAGATCCTACCCCTTTAAGCAGGTTCGACAAGGCGCGATCGCTTTCCAGTAAAGCCGTTTTCACCACATCCAAACAAGCCTGCGACAGCGACATCATCCGGCGAGGATGCCGTTTCTGACGAGCAATTTTCAACAAATAGGTCTGAATTTCGCTTGCCGTTTGCGGGCGGCGACTGGCTTGATCCTGCACCATTTGATCCAGTAAGTTCGCAAACCAAGGACTGACAACCGCTCGATGCTGCCATCGTAATTCTGCCGTTATCGGATCTTCAAGATCACCCGGAAAAGCACCCGTTAACAAATGAATACAAGTCCGACCCAAGGCATAAAAATCCGCCGGTGGCCCGACCGCCGCACCCACAATTTGTTCAGGGGGACTATAACCCGGAGAAACCAAACGAGTGCTGCTTCTTGGCGTGGGTTCGCGATCGCTTAACATCATTTGTCCGACTTGTTTAGCGCCCCCAAAATCAATCATCACCAACTGATGCGTTTGTGTCGGAGTCACCGCCAACGGGAACGCAGGAGTCGATCGCAACATCAAATTCGACGGTTTGAGATCCCGATGAATAATATTGTGTCCGTGTAATTCCCGTAAAATATCTAAAGCCTGCTGCAACCAGTCAATTACCCATTCTTCTGGACACCCTTGAGGATGTTGATCTAAAATCTCCTGCAACGTTAACCCGTGAATTTTTTCCATCACCAAACAAGGCAGAGGCAAGATGGCGGCGTTGCGTTTTTTCAGGACAAAATAACTATCCGGCGACACTCTCGGCACCCCCGGATGACGCATCTGTGCTAGAACATTCGCCTCTTGTTCAAACAGTTCTAACGCTTTTGGGGACGGTTCCAGCAAGACTTTTAAGACCTTTTCTGTTTTCGTCTTCAAGTCCCAAACGACATAAAGCCTTGAAAAGCCTCCCGTTCCTAGACACCGTAAAGGAATGTAGCGATTATTGAGTTGTAGGGGAGCGCCGCAACGTAGACAATATTTATTTCCCCAAGGCTGACCGTCCGGTTTAGAACACTTGGGGTTGATGCAGTGCAGTGTAGATGAAACAGGATAATCCACGATGGGTTAACAACTTAGCAGTGATTTCAGTCAACAATGAACAGTGTTATCAGTTTACAGTCTACAGTTTTCAGTTTACAAATTTCAGATTATAGATGAAATAATCCGTGATCGCCGAAATCACTGGTCACTCTCTTACAAACTGTGCTTCTGGCGGTTTCCGCCGGGCCGCAAGTTTGCGCTGTTCACTGTTAAAAACGATACCTTGAATATAGACGATCCATCTTAGGGAATTGATTCAGTCTACCGCAGACTCCCTAACTTTTTCTTTCGGGTTTCTTTTTTCTCCATCGCTAAACAGATATCTAAAATGACATGAGCTTGCACCATATTTTACTAGACCTCGTTTTACTATTGACGATTACAACCGTTTCCGTCATCCTATTCAAACGAGTCAAACTGGGTTCTGTTGTCGGTTTGTTAATGGCGGGAGTTGTTCTTGGCCCGTCTGGTTTAGCCATTACAGAAGACCCCGAAGGACTAAGACAGGTTACTGAATTGGGGGTTGTGTTTCTACTCTTTATCATCGGTTTGGAAATGCAACCGGAAAAATTGTGGTCACTGCGTCGAGATGTCTTTGGTTTGGGTTCACTCCAACTCAGTGTAACAGCGATCGCTATTACTCTCTATACCCAATTTCTCGGTTATACCTGGAATGCGGCTTTAATTTTGGGTTTGGGTTTGGCAATGTCTTCGACAGCGTTTGTCATGCAGTTACTTGAAGAACGTAATGAAACCTCTACCGAATTCGGTCAAACCACTTTTGCAATTTTACTGTTACAAGATATTGCCATTGTTCCGGTTTTGGCATTGGTTCCGCTCTTATCGAATCAACCCACTCAAACTCATAATATTCCCTTCTGGCAACAAGGCGCAAATGTTTTCGGCGGATTATTAGTTGTTTATTTTCTGGGATTTTATGTCGTGCCGTTTGTCCTGAAAATTGTTGTTCGTCAACGCAACCGAGAAGCGATCGCTGGAATTGTCGGTTTAACGGTTATTGGTTCAGCTTGGGTGATGGATACAGTCGGGTTATCTATGTCTCTCGGTGCTTTTTTTATCGGAATGTTGCTGTCGGGTTCTCACTATCGCCACTATTTAGAAGCCGAAATTGAACCGTTTAAAAATCTCCTGCTGAGTTTATTCTTTATTTCGGTAGGAATGTCGATTAATCTTGATGCTTTTCTCCAGGAAAGCTTTCAAATGGTTGGTCATGCTTTAGCCTTAATGTTAGTCAAAGCGATTATTTTATTTGGGTTGTGTTTAGCCTTTCGGTTCAGTCGGTTAACCGCGTTGCGAGTCGCGACTTTCTTACCCCAAAATGGGGAGTTTGGTTTTGTGTTATTTAGTGCAGCCGTAGCCACAGAATTAATTAGTGATGAGGCATTTTCTTGGTTGGTAATGATTATTGTCATTTCGATGGTGACAACACCAATATTAGTCCGGTTTGGGGATACACTGACACAACGTTTATCTCCAACTGCAATGGGCGAAGATCATTTACAAACCTCATCTAAACGCAGACTTCGCAGCCGTAAAGCCGTTTTAGTTATTGGTTATGGTCGAGTCGGACAAGTCGTTTGTACCATTCTTGAACGCATGAATATTCCCTATCTTGCCCTAGAAAAAGATCTCGATCAAGTCGCAGCCGGGAGAAAAGTCGGTCGATCCGTTTATTTTGGTGATGTCAATAATCCTCGCATTTTATCGGCGGTTCGAGTTCATCGGGCGCGAGCCGTTGTGATTACGGTGGGAGAGTCTAAAATTACCGAAAAATTAGTCAATTTGTTGCAAAGTTCCTATCCCAATTTACCCTTAGTTGTCCGAACTCGAAATTTAGAACAGCGCGAAAAAATGTTAGCCATTGGGGTGAGTCATGTCGTGCCGGAAGTTGTAGAATCAGCCTTAATGATGGGAGAAAAAACATTAGAAATTGTCGGGATTTCTGAGCTTGAATCTTCTTCGCTTCTCAGTTTACTGCGTAAAGATGAATATGCCGCCCTCCATCTTTCTAAACCCTAAATTCTCAAATTCCCTCTTGTCTATTGCATAGCTGCCTTCTGCATAGCTGCCTTCTGCATAGCTGCCTGATCAATATAGACAACCTCTCTAACAACCTTCACAGTCTTTACGTCATAATCGTTAAAAAAGTTAACATTAATCGTTTCAGTTTAGTGATAAGACAAACAGATTTTCAGGGAAATGTCTCAAAATGTAGTGGGATTTAAAGAAATATAAACAAAGATTATGTAAATCTTAAAAAGATTCAAGGTTGACGGGTACCAATTCTTGATACTATCTTAAATATCTTGGCACAAAGACCAAAACATAAGAGATTCCGACAAGGGAGATATCAAGGAGTTATGGCTTACTCTCAAACCCGCACACAGTCGAAAGCTGGCTATAAAGCTGGTGTACAAGACTATAAACTGACCTATTACACGCCCGACTATACGCCGAAAGATACAGATATTTTGGCTGCATTCCGCGTCACGCCCCAGCCGGGAGTTCCCCCAGAAGAAGCTGGAGCCGCAGTGGCCGCCGAATCTTCCACAGGTACTTGGACAACAGTTTGGACTGACCTTTTGACCGACCTCGATCGCTACAAAGGTCGCTGTTATGACATCGAGCCAGTTCCCGGTGAAGACAACCAGTACATCTGCTTTATTGCCTATCCTCTGGATTTGTTTGAAGAAGGTTCCGTCACCAACTTGCTGACATCCTTAGTTGGTAACGTTTTCGGTTTCAAAGCCTTACGTGCGCTGCGTTTAGAAGATCTACGCATTCCTATCGCTTACCTGAAGACCTTCCAAGGCCCTCCTCACGGAATTACTGTAGAACGCGACAAACTCAACAAATACGGTCGTCCCCTCCTCGGTTGCACCATCAAACCCAAACTGGGTTTATCCGCTAAGAACTACGGACGTGCAGTCTATGAATGTCTGCGCGGTGGCTTAGACTTCACCAAAGACGACGAAAACATTAACTCTCAGCCCTTCATGCGTTGGCGCGATCGCTTCCTGTTCGTTCAAGAAGCGATTGAAAAAGCCCAAGCAGAAACCGGAGAAGTTAAAGGTCACTACCTGAACGTGACTGCTCCCACCTGCGAAGAAATGCTGGAACGGGCAGAATTTGCCAAAGAAATTGGCACCCCGATCATCATGCACGACTACCTGACAGGTGGTTTCACCGCTAATACTACCTTAGCAAAATGGTGTCGTCGTAACGGTCTGTTATTACACATTCACCGTGCAATGCACGCAGTAATTGACCGTCAGAAAAATCACGGTATCCACTTCCGCGTACTTGCCAAATGCTTGCGGATGTCCGGCGGCGACCACCTGCACTCCGGTACAGTTGTGGGCAAACTGGAAGGCGAAAAAGGCATCACAATGGGTTTTGTTGACCTGATGCGCGAAGACCACATCGAACAAGATCGTGATCGCGGCATTTACTTCACCCAAGATTGGGCTTCCATGCCTGGAGTAATGCCCGTTGCTTCCGGCGGTATCCACATTTGGCATATGCCTGCGTTGGTTGAAATCTTCGGCGACGACTCCTGCTTACAGTTTGGTGGTGGTACTCTCGGACACCCCTGGGGTAATGCTCCGGGTGCAACTGCAAACCGGGTTGCCCTCGAAGCTTGTATCCAAGCGCGTAACGAAGGTCGTAACCTGTTCCGTGAAGGCGGCGACGTCATCCGCGAAGCGGCCAAGTGGAGTCCTGAACTGGCTGTTGCTTGCGAACTGTGGAAAGAAATCAAGTTCGAGTTTGAAGCAATGGATACACTCTAAATCCGCTTCCAGAGTGATGATAATGAATTTTAAGCGATAAGTAGATAAACTTAGAATTCAAAACTCAGAACTCTTGGAGGTTGGTGTCAGACATGGATATCAAAAAAGTTGCAAAAGACACGACCAAGGTACTATCAAGCTACCTCACTTACCAGGCTGTACGGCTGGTTTCCTCTCAGCTTAGAGAGACAAACCCCGGTTTAGCAATTTGGTTGAGTGGATTCTCGTCCACCGGAAAAATTCAAGACGGAGAAGCGTATCTCAAAGAGATGCTTCAGGAAAACCAGGAAATGGCTTTCAGAATTATGACGGTGCGAGAACATCTCGCTCAAGAGGTGGTGGAATATTTACCGGAAATGGTGCGTGAATCTATTCAGCAAAGCAACATGGAACATCGCCGTCAGTACCTTGAACGGATGACCCAGGTTTCGTTGTCTGACACCAGTCCTCATCCCGAATTTCAAATGGATTCCGAACCGAATCAGGACGAATAGAACCTGATAGCTTGACTGTTGTATACCTTTTAACGTTTTAGGAAATCGCAATGCAAACTTTACCAAAAGAGCGTCGCTACGAAACTCTGTCTTATCTGCCTCCTCTGACTGATGCTCAAATTGACAAGCAAATTCAATATATGCTGTCTCAGGGTTTCATTCCTGCTGTTGAGTTCAACGAAACCGCAGAACCGGAAGTTCGCTACTGGACATTGTGGAAACTCCCCCTGTTTAACGCAACAACGGTTCGTGATGTAATGATGGAAATTCAAGCTTGCCGTCAAGAATATCCCAAGTGTTTCATTCGGGTTGCAGGTTTTGACAATGTGAAGCAGTGCCAAGTCTTAAGCTTCATTATTCACCGGGGCGATCAGTCCGGTGGTTATCGCTACTAATTTCAGATTGCCAAGTTTAACGGATTAATTTTGATAGGTAGGGAGTGATCCCTGCCTTTTTTTCTTGTAGCCCAAAAAGTGTAGCTGATTTTATAATCAAAAAAATTTTGTGTCATTCCCTTGACATTGGAGCCAGAGTGTAGGTATTCTTGTTTATGGAACAAGTTTTTCACAATTTAAGTAGCCTACAAAATCGGGCTATATGGAAGCTTCACTGACCCCTGAAGAAAGACAACAATTCCATCAATGGGAAGTGCAAGCGGCTTTAATTATTCCTGTTTTTGTTAATCAAACTCTATACGCGATCGCAACCCATCACTGTTCTCAAACCCATCAATGGCAAGATTCCGAAATCGAACGGTTTAAACAAGTCGGTTTACAAATTGGTTATGCTCTCGAACAGGCTCAACTGTTGCAAGAAGTTCAAGAAAGTCGCAGCCTCGCCGAACAAATGATGAACGAGCAGCAGCAACAAAAACAACAACTCGAACATCAAATTGAAACCTTTTTAGATCAAATTGAAGATTGTTTTCAAGGGGATTTAACCGTGCGAGCGCAGGTGAGTGAAGGGGTGATGGGAACGGTAGCAGACTTTTTTAATGCTACGATTGAAAGTTTACAACAGTTAGTCACTCAAGTTCATCACAGTGCAGAAATCGTCACCACGACGGCAGCAGAACGTCAACAAGATGTAGAACATTTATCTCGCCAAGCGGTGCAGCAAACAGAGATAATTATCGATGCTTTGGCACAAATTCAAACCCTCGCCCATTCTATCGAAGCAGTAGCGACTTCTGCACAAGCGGCACAAACCCAAGTTCAAAGCGTTGCGGGGATTCTGCACAGAGGAGATCAAGCAATGAACCGCAGCGTTGAAGGTATTTTGAGCCTCGAAAAAACCATCCGAGTCACCGCTCGAAAAGTGAAAAATTTGGGAGAATCTTCTCAGAAAATTTCGCGTATCATCAAACTGATTAATCAGTTTGCCAGTCAGACTCATGTTTTGGCGTTAAATGCTTCAGTAGAAGCCAGTCGGATGAGTCATCAAGAAGGAGGGTTTGCGATGGTGGCGACTGAAGTGCGAACCTTAGCTGAACAGTCGAGTCATGCAACGGCTGAAATTGAAGAAATGATTGCCGAAATTCAAGCAGAAACTCACGAGGTTGTACACGCCATGAAAGTGGGTTTAAAACGAGTTCTTCGGGAAACCGAGTTAGTTCAACGAACCCGTAAAACCCTCACAGAGATTGTACAAGCGAGTAACCAAACCCATGAATTTGTGATCACTTGAGCAGTTTTTTAACTATTGAGTGTTTACTGGTTACTGTTGAGTGTTAAGTGAAAACACGGGTGACTGGTGAGTGAATCATGTATCGAGTATGCTCAAGTTCTCAGTATTTTTGGGTAGTGAAATTTGAGTGACGTTGACAAAATGCCCAAGACTCAGTTATGATCCTTAAGTGAATAGGGTGCGCTGTTTACATCTTCAACAGTTGAGACTGAGGTCAAGTCACTTCAAAGTAGAGAATGGGTGTATTGTTACAAGTCTACAAATAGCAAGCGAAAGCTCTCTATTCAAGAGTTTTAATCATATTTCAAAAGGATACATCTGTTCTGCTCATCTTGAAAAAGGTTGAGTCAGGATAACAGAAAGCCTTGAATGAGCAGGGAAATGCCTGCGAAATATTTCTCGTATTTCTCGTCAATGATTGGCAGTTGACAGACAGCAGAAATAGATAGAAAGGGCGATCCACAAGGAACTCGAGTCAAACATGACGAGGAAGTTTGTTGATCATTTTTGTTAATTCTCAAGCGTGTCACCTGATCTTAAAATCAGAGCAAAATAGGAAAGCGCGTGGCTTCAGAGCAGTTCTGAACAACAAAGTTAAAGCATCAGGAGCTGATTTTGCATGGCTAATGAGGAACATCTCGCCCAACTTAAACAGGGAGTAGAGATGTGGAATCAATGGAGAGAAAACAATCTAGAAGTCAAACCCGATTTACGAGCCGCAGATCTTAGTGGCGCGGATCTCAGTGGCGCGAACCTGTGGATGGCGGATCTCTGGAGTGCTGATCTGTGGGGAGCAGACTTGCGAGGAACAGACTTAAGTGATACCAACCTCTGGAGAGCAGACTTACGAGGCGCTAACCTGGGAGATGCCGATCTTAGTGGGGCTTATTTGTGGAGAGCAGACTTACGAGGTGCCGATCTCACAGGTGTTAACTTAATGAATGCTAACTTGAGTGAAGCTGACTTGTGGGGGGCGAACCTAGAGTCTGCTAACCTCAGTGAAGCGAACCTCTGGAAAGCTGATTTTCGAGGCGTTTACCTCAAAGGAACGATTATCGATCTGCAAACCAGTTGGGAGAAAAAATGGAAACTGGTATGGCAAATTCTCAACCAAGGTACAGAAGGATTAGATCTCGGAGAAGCGGATCTACGAGAAGCCAACTTGTGGAAAGCCGATCTCAGCAGAGCGAATTTAATCAATGCCGATCTCTGGGGGGCTGATCTACGAGAAGCGAATCTCAGAGGCGCGGATCTGTGGGGAGTTAACCTCTGTCAAGCCGATCTCAGTGGGGCTAACCTCAGTGAAGCCGATCTGTGGAAAGCCAACCTACGGGGCGCTGATCTCAGCCAAGCCAACTTTAGCCAAGCGAACCTGACTGAAGCCAACCTCTGCGCTACGCAAGTTCTAGGAACCAATTTTGAAGAGGCGACTCTAACAGGGGCTTGTATTGAAGACTGGGATCTCAATCGTTCGACTCGGCTTCAACGAGTCAATTGTGAGTATATTTATCTCAAAGAAAATAAACAAGAACGTTGTCCCCGTGATGCTAACAAAACCTTGGGAGTGGGAGAATTTACGAAGCTGTTTCAACCCGCTTTAGAAACGGTTGATATTACTTTTCAATCGGGGATAGATTGGCAAGCTTTTTACCTAGCGTTTCAAACTTTACAGGTGGAATACGGAACGGAAAATTTGTCAATATTTGCTCTAGAAATGAATGGAGAACAAGATCTCCTGATCCGCTTAAGAACTTCTCCTTTTATCGATAAGTCAGAACTCGAGTTTGACGCAAAAAAATATTACAATAAGCAACTTGATATTTTGGAAAATCAGTATAAAAAAGAACTTGGAGACGAAGGGAAAAATCTGGAAGAAAACCGGAATAAAAGTAAAAATTTATTAGAAATAATTCATAAACTTGCTCGGGATTCCTATAATAAGGGTATAATGGAAGTGAAAGGCAGTCATTGATAAAATAGAATTTTCCCGCCAAAGATGGGTCAAAAATTCGGATACCTTCAACTTGCTAATCGGGGTCAAGCGGCTTGATTTATTCGGAAGATTGGAAAACTATCAGATTAGAGATTCTCATCAGAAAAAGACTCCATAAATTTCATCCGGACAGAAATCAGGCTAACAGGCTATTTATAAATAAAGGGTGCTGAAAAGAGGGGGGAAACTCCGAATTTACGGAGCTAACATCTTGTCATTTTTTATGGAATTAATCAACTCTAAGGAGGATAAGAGTTTGAGTGCTGAATCCGCAAAACTAGAGAACTTAACTCAAAAATTAGAAACCCTCTGTCAACAATTCGCATCGGGTGAAGTCATTCTCACAAGTCCCGCCAAAGAAGGAAAACTGCACATTTACAACGGCAACCTTCTGTATGCAACGAGTGACTTTCATCGGGTACGACGTTGGCATCGAGCGCTCAAAAAAAATAGCCCCAACTGGAAACCCCAGCCGAATTCGGTTTCCTTCGATAACGAGAAACCTTGGGAATATCAACTCCTCTATCAAGGCGTTGCTAACGAACAGCTTACTGTCACTCAAGCCAAAACCATTATCGGATATGTCACCTTAGAAATTCTATTTTCTTTACTCAACTGCACCGATACGATTTCCAAAGCCCAACCGACTCCAGAAGCTACCTCAGAAGTCTCCTTGGGTTTAGGGTTATCTTACAGTGAATTTGAACCTGTACTCACCAAAGGATCACAACTGCGATCGCAATGGGAAGCCGCAGGCTTAGGTTCGATGAACCCGACAGAAGCGCCGATTCTCAGAAAACCCGTTCACTCGGAAACCCTATCGGGTTGGGATAAATACCTCAATGGCAAATTTACCCTCTGGGATATCTCCCTGCGTCTGGGGAAGTCGGTTACTTCTGTGACTCGCGCCTTACTTCCCTTGATCAAAAAAGGGTTAGTGCAGTTGCGAACCGTTCCCGATCTTCCCGCCCCGACTTTCAACTTGAGAACCGCCAGTTGGGTGTCTACCCCTGGGGAGTCTGAACTTGAGTCCATTAAACCGAATCAACAAAAGCCGTTAATCGCTTGTATTGATGATAGTCCAGTAGTGTTTCAGGTGATGAAAAATATCCTCGAACCTGCCGGATATCAAGTGATCGGGCTGCAAGATCCAGTACAAGCCTTAGCACAAGTGGCAAAATACAAACCCGATTTAATCTTTTTAGATTTGGTGATGCCCGATGCGAATGGTTATACTATCTGTCAGTTTTTGCGAAAAGCACCCGTGTTTCAAAACACCCCTGTGATTATTCTCACCAGTCGGGATAATGTGATTGATCGCAGTCGCACAAAACTGATCGGAGCATCCGGCTTTTTGGGTAAACCGCCTGATCCTAACGAAACCTTGAAAATTGTTCGTCGATATCTCTCAAAATCACCTGATACGACAACGGAGGGAAATAACCAGGGACTCGAAATGAGCAATAACTTTGAACTCGGAGTCGGTGAATATTAAAGATACCGATGGGTTGGCTGGGGAATTATGAGCGGCACACTACATTTTTATCCGTCTAAGCCATCTATAATTCAAAGCCTGATATCTGCGGCTCCTTCAAGTATTTATATCCCCTGTTTCGAGTCCATTGAGGGGAACAAGCGCTCACATCTACTCAATTTTTTTCTAAATTGAGCCAAGAATGGGTTGAGAAATTGATTGTCTATTTTCGCATCTATTAGTTAGTGGTTAATCTGGTGTTTCGTTTCTCTATGATCTCTCTAAAAAGGTCGCTAAAAATGTCAGATATAGCAATTAAAGAAGAATTCAGAAGTCAGAATTTCTGAGTCAGCAATCAAATCAATTGAAGGTCGATTTAGACCCCAAGACTCATCCGCCAGTCGCACAGAATTAAATTCTGAATTCTGTCTCCTGACTCCTGACTACTTTATTGTTAAAATTTTGCGGTTCACATGAGCTGCCTTTTAATGAATGAACTTGGAGGTTTTTAAAATGGCTCACATTTTAGTAGTAGAAGATAGCACAACTGAAGCTAAAATCTTGACCGAATGCTTACAAAAATCAGGCTTTCATGTGTTGAGTGTGACTACAGCCGAAGCGGCTAAAGCGATGCTGGCTAAACAAAAATTTGATGCCATTTTGATGGATGTTGTTTTACCCGGACAAAGTGGCTTTGGTTTGTGTCGTGAACTCAAAAATCAGGAAAAAACCGCCGGAATTCCGATTGTCATTTGCTCCAGTAAATCAGAAAAATTTGATAAAAACTGGGGCTTAAAACAGGGAGCATCGGCTTATATCTGTAAACCCATTAATACAGAAGAAATTGTCAAAACGATCAAAGGATTAATCAAATAATATGAAGTTTAAACAAGAATGCTACAGATGGGAAGAGTGAGAGAGAGCGGGTTTATGTCGGTAGTTGGTGAGAAACATACATCTAGGTGAAACCCGCCCCTATAGCATCAATTATCGGTATAAAAGCGAGTTTTTTGGTGTTTCGCGTTTTTGCGTATTATGACTCCTCAATCTAGCATTCAAGAAACTGAAAACTTTCTGAGTTTCTCGATTACA
Organism: Limnoraphis robusta BA-68 BA1; assembly: GCF_034932365.1. Classification (NCBI taxonomy): domain Bacteria; kingdom Bacillati; phylum Cyanobacteriota; class Cyanophyceae; order Oscillatoriales; family Sirenicapillariaceae; genus Limnoraphis; species Limnoraphis robusta. The sequence continues at coordinate 47,373 of NZ_JAYGHR010000079.1, forward strand.
CCTAGTCTAAAAGCCATGTTACCGACACGGCAACTGGTTGAAATTATCAACATTGCCCCCCATGAAATTGTTCCGATTCCTGGAATGCCAGCCGAAGTCGTTGGCGTTTTTCCCTGGCAAGGTGAAGTTTTATGGGCAATTGATCTCAGCTACTGGATGGGATTTGAACCCTTGTTAACCGCTAAATTCAGCTCATCATTTTGTAGCATTTTAAAAGTCAAAACTCAAGGACAATCTCTCGGATTTTTAATTCATCAAGTCGGACAACTCCAGAATTGTGAAACTAAAAAAATCCAGTCTTATCCAGCAAATCTACCTGAAACCATTTTAAATCATCCAGCTCGAAATAACTGTATAAAAGGAGCTTGGCTGAATTACCAGGGTGAACGTTTACTCCTTTTAGATGCGGCTTTAATTCAGTTCCTTGAACATTAACAACTTTCAGAACTGATTTCGTATTAACTTACCCTTTGTATTCACCCATTAACCATGACAGCTTCACCCTTAAACCCTACCCATTCGAGCAACTTATCGAATAACCATTCTAAACCCTCCTATTCGGGAAACACTCAACCGTTTAACCCTCAAAATGGGATGGATAATTCAGCGATTATTCCGATTGTGGTGGATGCAGAAGCCCAATCCGTTTATTCACCCCAACAACGAACCGGATTAAAAGCCAAAACCACCGCTTTATCCCAAGAATTAACCACCTTACGCTCAAATATTGAGTATCGTATTAACCAACTGCAAAACTTAATCGAAAAAGAAGGAGCCGCAGCCGAACGAGCCGAACTAATTAATATTATCACCTCGCGGATGCGAGAATCTCTCAGCGTTGAAAGTATTTGTCAAACCGTCGTTGAAGACGCTCGTTTAGCCTTACAAAGTGATCGGGTGGTTGTTTATCGCTTCGATCCGACTTGGAAAGGTACAATGATCGCGGAGTCCGTCGATGCTCAATGGCCTTCTGCTTTGGGCGCTAAAATTGCCGATCCCTGTTTTGCCGAGCGCTATGTCGAATTTTATCAAAAAGGTCGAGTCAAAGCTACCCCCAATATTTACGAAGCTGGACTCACCGACTGTCATATTCGTCAACTCGAACCTTTCGCGGTTCAAGCTAATCTTGTCGCCCCAATTTTAGTTAAAAGCGCAGACAATCCCACAGGTTATCTCTACGGATTATTTATCGCCCATCAATGTAGTGAACCTCGGGTGTGGGTAGAAGCCGAAATCGAATTTTTCCGTCAATTGGCGATTCAAATTGGTTACGCGATTGACCAAGCTTTGCTCCTCCAAAAACAACAAGCCGCTACTCATCAAGCCCAACAAATTAACCATATTAACGCTCAAATTCGTAAATCTTTTGAAGTTGAGGATATTTTAGCCACCACTGTCGAAGAAACCCGGGCTGCACTCCACAGCGATCGCGTTTTAGTGTATGAATTTGATGCCAATTGGAAAGGGACTGTTATTGCTGAATCTGTTGATAGTAAATGGCCGACTGCATTAAGAGCCTTAATCGATGATCCTTGCTTTGCTCAACGCTATATTCAGCCCTATTTACGCGGACGAGTCGCCGCTACGGAAAACATCTTTGAAGCGGGTTTAACGGAATGTTATCTGAGTCAATTAGCACCTTTTGGAGTGAAAGCCAATCTGGTTGCGCCTATTTTAGTGAACCGAAAATTGATGGGATTATTGATTGCTCATCAATGTTCAGCGCCAAGAGCCTGGACAGAATTAGAAATAGATTTAATGCGAAAAGTTGCGGTGCAGTTGGGTTATGCCCTCGATCAAGCCTATCTCCTCGAACAACAACAAGCCACCGCCAAAAAAGCCAGACTTCTGAATGAAATTACGACTCAGTTTCGCAACTCTTACAACCCCGAAGAAGTGTTTGATCTTTTGGTTGAAGAAACCCGAGAGGCTATTAAAGCAGATCGAGTGATTATCTACCAATTTAATCAAAATTGGGAAGGCAAAGTTGTTGCTGAATCTGTTGATAGTAAATGGCCTGTAATTTTAGGAAAACAACTGGGTGATCCTTGCTTTGCTAACAACTTTGTCAAGCCCTATTTTCGAGGTCGAGTTAGCTCTGTAGATAATTTTCAGGAGTCAGGACACGCGGAATGTTACGCTGAAATGTTAGAACCTTGGGGTGTCAAAGCTAACATCGTGGCACCGATTATTGCGGAAACTAAACTACATGGATTGTTAATTATTCATCAATGTTCAAGTCCGCGTAAATGGAGCGAGTCGGATATTAACTTTACCAAACAACTGGCGATTCAAGTGGGTTTAGCGCTTGATCAAGCATTGCTATTACAAAAACAGCAAAACGCCGCCGAACAAGCCCGTCGCTTAAATATTATTAGTTCTCGCATTCGCGAATCTCTCAACTACAAAGATATTGTGAGTACCGCCGTTGAAGAAACAAAAGAGAGTTTGGGTGTTGATCGGGTTGTTGTTAATCAATTTAATCCCAATTGGACGGGAACAATTGTCGCCGAATCTGTGAATGCGGAACTGACAAAAACTTTGGGATTAGCAGTTGAAGACTTTTGTTTAGCGCAAAACTACATTAAACCCTATTTTCGAGGTCGAGTTAAAGTCACCAACGATGTTTATTCAGGTGAATTAACCGAATGTCAAGTCGGTCAGTTAGAATCTTTTGAAGTCAAGGCGATGGTGGTGGCGCCGATTATTGCCAAACAAAAATTACATGGGTTATTAATTGTGCATCAATGTACCCATGCGCGTCAGTGGAAACCCTACGAAGTTGAGTTAATTCAGCAGATTGCGATTCAAATTGGTTATGCTTTGGATCAAGCTTTCTTACTCGAAGAACAACAGGCTGCGACTCAACAAGCACGACTTTTAAGTGTGATTGGTTCTCGGATTCGTGAATCTCTTGATCCGCAACGGATTTTTCAGACAACTGTTGAAGAATCCCTAGAATTAATTAAAGCTGATCGCCTTGTTATTTATCGCTTTAACGAGGAGCAGAACGGTCAAACGGCTGTGACGCTGACTTGTGAGGCTGTTAAACCCTATTGTTTTCAAATTTTGGCTGAAAAAGACTCAAACTCAGAAGAAGACCGTCAACCGCTTTATGAGCTGCGTTTACCACTGGGCGTTGAACTGTTGAAACGCTATCGCCAAAGCCGAATCATGGTGATTGAAGATCTAGAAAAGGCCCCTCTAACTAAAGTTTATCAGGAGCAACTTCAGCAATGGCAAGTTAAATGTTTAGTGAGTGTGCCGATTTTTGTCAATCAAAGCTTGTATGGATTGATTGAAGCTCATCAATGTTTTGAAAAGTATAACTGGACTGAATCAGAAATTGAAGGGTTTAAACAGGTGGGATTACAAGTCGGTTATGCACTGGAACAGGCACAATTATTAACTCAAATTCAACAAGCCAGTCAGATCGCAGAACAAGCCCGTATTCAACAACAGCAAGAAAAAGAACAATTAGAGTCTCAAATCGAAGCGTTTTTAGGGGATATTGAAGCATCGTTTAATGGAGATTTAACGGTTCGGGCGCGAGTGAATGAAGGGGTCATGGGAACGGTTGCCGACTTTTTTAATGCCACCATTGAAAGTTTACAACAGCTTGTTTTAAAAGTACAATCGGGGGCGAATGTGGTGACGTCTACGGCGGTGGCGAGTGAACAAGATATTCAGAAGTTATCCAATGAAGCACTACGTCAAGCTGATGCAATGAATAACGCACTGAATCAAATTTCAATCATCGCAGATTCAATTCAAGCCGTGGCTAAAAATGCTCAGGCGGCTCAGTCAAAAGTGCGATCAGCATCGGAGATTTTGCAAAAAGGTGATCACGATATGAATGACACCGTTGAGAGTATTTTAGCCATCCAAAAAACAGTCTATATTACCGCTCGAAAAGTGAAAAATTTGGGAGAGGCTTCTCAGAAAATTTCTCGGGTGGTGAATTTAATTAATGAATTTGCCAATCAAACTCATGTTTTAGCCTTGAATGCTTCTGTTGAAAGTACCCGCATGAGTGAAGATGGTCATGGATTTGCCACAGTCGCCACTGAAGTCAGAACTTTAGCGGAACAATCCGCGAGTGCGACGCAAGAAATTGAGCAAATTGTTGAGGAAATTCAAGCTGAAACTCATGAAGTTGTCAGGGCGATGAAAGTGGGTTTAAAGCGGGTAATGACGGGAACTCAGCTTGTTAAACAAACTCGTCAAACGTTAACAGAATTGGTGGAGGTTAGTCATTTTATTCGAGATTTGGTTGAACAAATTGCCGATTCTGCAACCGAACAAGCGCAAACTTCAGGTCAACTTTCTCAGACGATTAAAGAAGTGGCTGTGATCGCTCGTTCGACTTCTGAACAATCTCTGCAAGTGGCGGATTCATTTACTCAATTGTTGGGGGTTGCAGGTCAATTGCAAACGGGTGTTTCTCAGTTCAAAGTTGAAAGTTAGAACAGTAACCCGTTATCAGTGATCAGTAAACAGTAAACAGATAATAACCAAAAGAACTGATAGCTGGTAGGGGTAATTTATGAATTACCCCTACAAGACTGTTCACTGTTCTAAACCCGCCTCTACAATTGATTTTTCCGCTTTCATCAAAAAAATACCTATTTTAAAGAGGAATATGTCAACGATTACTCAAGACAAATCTTACGAATTTTTTGTACAAGAATCTCTGGAATTATTACAAATTTTAGAACAGGGATTGATGAATCTTTCTCAATCCCATGACATTCAAAAACTTCATGGACTGATGCGGGCGGCTCATTCAATTAAAGGGGGAGCGGCTTGTGTGGGTTTGATGGGAATTCAACAAATTGCTCATCAATTAGAAAATGGGATTCGATCTTTATATCCAGAAGATACGGTTTTTGATTTAGAATTAGAAGAATTACTTTTACAGGCTTTTGATTGTTTAAAATCACCGATTATTGAACAAATTGAAACGGGTTACTGCGACGAAGAAAGCCCCTTGACTCGGGTTCAACCGATTGTTGAGAATCTAGAAGCTAAACTCGGATATCTCCTCGAAGAAGCGGTTGAACTTCCTGAAGTTCCCCTAGAAATGGATATGACGCTGTTTCTATTTGATCAAGAAGTTCCTGCGGGTTTACGCCGTATTCAAGATTTATTGGCTTCTCCTCCTCAAAATATTCAAGAAGAATTACACGCTCAATTTGAGGTGTTAGCAACTTTGGGGAGTATGTTAAACTTGTCTGGATTTACTGCGATCGCTCAAACCACTTTAGAGGCTTTACAACTTTATCCTGATTCTTATCAAGAAATTTCAAAAGTCGCTTTAACCGATCTTTGGACCGGACAAAAAGCTGTTTTAGAAGGGGATCGAAGTGAAGGAGGTAAACTGAGTTTGGCGTTAATTGAGTTGACAAAAGATAGAAGTCAAGAAGAAGTTTACGAAGAAGATATTCAGGTAGAAGAAGTTAATGAAACATCTCTACAGGAGTTGAGAAGTTCAGAGTTGGCTGAAATTTTGTTACAAGCTTTTGATGGTTTCCGAGTTCCACTGTTAGAAAAAGTCGAATCTGGTGACTATAATAATCAACAGGCGATCGCCACGATTTCTCCGATTTTACAGCAACTAGAAACCAAACTCGGATGTTCTCTCGAAGACACCGAAAAACTTAACAATCTTTGCTTTTTAGATGAACAACTTGAGAAAGTTAGCGATGAAGAAGAGGTCAACTTAAACGGTTCACAAGTTAAACCAAAATCTAATATTAGCGAAGAAATTAAAACTCAGGTTGAGATGTTCGCTACTTTGGGAAATATGTTAAATATACCAGAGTTTTGCGCGATCGCTCAAACAACTTTAGCCCAGTTAGAAACTAATCCGCTCTCTCATTTAAAAATTGGTGTACTGGCTTTAGCGCAATTTTGGACAGTACAAAAAACGATACTTACAGATAAAAAATCAGAAGTTCAACAAGAAGTTCAAAAAATAGCTTCTCCGACTCCAGTGACTTCCCCAGTTTCTTCCGCCATGTCATTGGGGGTTAGAGTTGATGTGAGTCGTTTGGATCTGATTAATAATTTAGTGGGAGAACTTGCAACTCAAGACAATAGTTTCCTGTTAAATAATCAAAAATCACAAACCGCTTTTGAACGCTTAGAGAGTCTTCGAGATCAACTTCGGAAAAGCTTAGTCAAAGCTCAAAATCATACAGATTTTTATCGTTCTAATGATCAATCTAATCAAGAGGAAGATCGTCAAGTCTCCAAATCCATTAATGTTTTAGTTCAAAGGACATTAGAAGAACTGGATCAAGTTCGAGAAGTGATTTATGATATGAAGTGGTTAACCCTTCAAAGTCAACAAATTATTAAAAAACGCCAACAAACCTTACACAAGCTTCAAAAGCATCTGACAGAAACCCGAATGTTACCTGTAGAGTCACTCTTGAATCGATTTCCTCGGATGATTCGAGATTTATCAATTCGTGAACAAAAGCAAGTTAAACTCGAACTTAAAGGTAAAAAAACCTTGGTTGATAAAGCAATTTTAGAGAAATTATATGATCCTTTAGTTCATCTCATTCGTAATGCTTTTGATCATGGAATTGAACCCCCCGCAGTTCGTCAGTTGAGAGGAAAAACCGTTGAGGGAAAAATAGAAATAAAAGCCTATCAACAGGGAAACTATACCTATTTAGAAATCAAAGATGACGGTCAAGGAATTGATCTTGAAAAAATTCGTTCTAAAGCCATTTATAAAGGCATAATTTCCAGTAAAGAAGCAGAAAAACTATCTAAAAATCAAATTTATGAATTCTTGTTTTATCCAGATTTTTCAACAAGGGAAAAAGTTAGCAATTTATCAGGTCGAGGAGTCGGTTTAGAAGCGGTTCGCAATCAAATTGAAGCCTTAAAAGGATATATTACCATTCAGTCAGAACTTGGAAAAGGCACAACGTTTACTCTACGTTTACCTTGGACGCTGACCATTACAAAGTTATTAGTCTTTGAAATTGCTGAAAGTTTATTTGCGATTCCTCTAGATACCTTAGCCGGAATTGTCTCAGCATCTTCTCAAGATATTCAGATAGATAGTCAACGAGAATTCTATAATTGGTGTGGGCAGAAAATCCCGTTAGTTCAGTCTGTTTTATTGAACTATAATTATCCAAATCAAATAAAATTAAATCAAAAAAATAATCATGTTAATTTAAAAATAAATGAAAAATCTACAGTAAATAAAAATTATATACTGCTCTTAATTTCCCAAGGATTAGACACAGTAGCCTTAAAAATAGACCAGGTTTTAATGGAACAAAACCTAACCATTAAACCTTTTGGTGAAATCTTGAATTCGCCTTCCTACTTCTACGGTTGTACGATTTTAGGAGATGGTCGTTTAGTTCCTGTGATTGATAGTCCAGAATTATTAGCCTATTGGCATCAACAACAGCAATCTGCTGTTAATCAGCTAAAAATATTGCCGAATCGAGTTCAATCTAATCCTTCAAAATCTTCAACAGTTTTAGTAATTGATGATTCGATTACCACTCGTCAATCCTTATCTACAATGTTGCGAAAAGAGGGATATCATGTTCTGCAAGCTAACAATGGTAAAGAAGGATTAAAACAGCTCGAAAAACAAAGTCAAGTTGCAATTGTGATTTGTGATTTAGAAATGCCAGAAATGAATGGATTTGAATTTTTAGGTCACTGTCGCCGTCAATTTTCAAGCGATGTACTGCCTGTATTAATCCTCACCTCCCGCAATAATGAGCGTCATCGGAAACTCGCAAAACAATTAGGCTCAAATGACTACATTACTAAACCCTGGAATGAAAAAGAATTAATGAAAATTTTACAGCAACACCTGGTTCGTTGTTGAATCTATCCATGATTTGAAAAGTCACTTATTCATTGACAATCGCCAGAACTTTTTCATCAAAAACAGGATGGAGAGTCAAACACAGGGGAGGATGCCCGAGAAACGGCTCACTCCCTTCTATAGATCTGCCAAAATATGATAAACTAAGCTCATTTCTCAACAATGCTGAGAAATACACGCTAAAAATTAAACGTGACGGCATTGGAGAGTGTATCATTTATCATTGTAACTTTTGATTGAAAAATGTTCTCTCGATATAAGTTGTTTACAGGGACTCGGCATCGATATCTTGTCATTTTATTAGTGATTTCTATTCTTATCGGTGTAGTTTTTCGTTTTATAGAACTAGATCGAAAAGTATTCTGGCATGATGAAGTCTATACCAACTTTAGGGTATCAGGATTGACGCTCACAAAAGTTTATCCCGAATTTTTTGATAATCAAATTGTTGCAGCCCCCTCACTCCTAAACTACCAACGCATTCAACCTAATACCAACTTTATCGATACGATAAATTCCTTAATTATCGATGATCCTCAACATCCTCCGCTCTACTTTCTCATGGCTCGGGGTTGGATGTCTATTTTTGGAAGTTCGATAACCGCATCTCGTTTTTTACCTGCATTATTGAGTTTATTGGCATTACCGTTCATGTACGGTTTAGCTTTGGAATTATTTGGTTCTCATTTCACAGCTTTACTAGCGACAGCCTTTTTATCTTTATCTCCTATTGATATTATCCATGCTCAAACTGCACGACAATATGGTTTACTCACTGTATTCATCATTGCCAGTAATTATTTACTCCTCAAATCAATTCGTTCAAGCGGTTGGTTATTTTGGGGGCTTTATAGTTTAGCTTGTACGTTAGGACTCTATACACATCCTTTTTTTGGCTTAACTATTATTGCTCAATTTGCCTATATTTTTCTCCTGGTTTCTTCATCTCGACTGAAAAAAGACTCCCTCTATTTATTGCTCAAATTCTTCAGTGCTTTAGTTGTCGCTGTGATTTTATTCAGTCCTTGGATTCATGTGATGATTTCCAATTTGCAACGAGCAATCGATACAACCAATTGGACTCAAGCTTCTCTCAGTCTGTTAGATTTAATCAAATATTGGATACTCAGCTTTACCTCCCTATTGATCGATATTGATTTTGGATTTAATAATCCTTGGACTTATCTCTTAAGACTACCATTTTTAACTCTTATTCTAATCGGTTTGTATCAAGTTTGTGAACGAACACCTGCCTTGACTCGACAATTTATTCTCACTTCAATTTTCGTCCCTTTCCTGATTTTAGTTTTACCCGATTTACTAATGGGAGGACAACGTTCATCTGTTACTCGTTATCTCGTTTCTTGCTTTCCCGGTATTCAACTTGCGGTAACTTATTTATTTGCTGTTCACATTAATAGTGGTAGATTTTCATGGGTTGATGGCGTGGGTTTGTGGCGAGGAATGTTAGCACTTTGTTTGACTGCTAGCATTATTTCTGCGAGTCTGAGTGCTTATTCAGAAACTTGGTGGTCTAAAAGCCTCAGCTATTGGAATCCCGAAATTGCTCGTCAGATTAATGTGCCTAATTTCCCTTATGTTGTCACCGATCAAGGGGATAACTATATTAATTTTGGAGAGACAATTTCATTAAGTTATTTACTCGATAAAGACGTTAAATTTATCTTAATGAGTCAGCAACCCCAGTTATCTTTGATTCCTAAATATAAAAGGGTTTTCATCCTTCGACCTTCAACTTCCTTACGAAAAACCCTCGAACAGAAAGGATATCAACTCGAATTAATCTTTGAACCGGGAGATCTGTGGAAACTACGTCCATAGTTATATAGCCATTTTCACCTCGGATCAGGTACACTCAATCATTATCTGTGGATACCAGCCAACCAGGAGAAACAGATTTCTATCAAGAATAACAGATGGGTGACTCAGGAGCAAAACCAAGAATCTATACTTCTTACCATTTTGAGAAGAAACTTTAAGCCATTGTTTGAGATTCTTGTCGAAACCCACATCTTCTGACGATTCCTCAACTAAAATTAAAATATTCATTCAGATTATCGGGGGGTTTTATGTCAGCATCTAGCAGTTCCTCAGAAGAGATTATTAAACAATTTCAGTCTCTACAAAATCAACTCCGTCAGCAAGTTTCCGTAGATAAACTGAGTTTAGATGACTACGATGTTTTAGTGATTCCATCCGTCACCCTCGATCAACAACAACTCCAAAAAATTCCCGGTGTTCATCTATACGAGGAACGATTGCTATTTTCATTAATTCGCTTGCGAAACCCCCGAATTCGTCTAATTTATGTGACCTCTCAACCCATTCATCCTCGGGTCATCGATTACTATTTGCATTTAATACCGGGAATTAAACTTCCTCATGCACGCGATCGCTTATTACTCTTCTCAACTTATGATAGTTCTTCCCAGTCTCTCACCGAAAAAATCCTCAAACGTCCCCGTTTAATCGAACGAATTGCTAACGTTTTGCGTCCAAAACAATCTTACATGGTTTGCTACAATTCTACTTCTTTTGAACGAGAACTTTCAGTTTTATTAGGAATCCCTTTATTAGCGGCTGATCCCGATTTGCTACACTGGGGAACCAAAAGCGGAAGTCGGCAAATTTTTGCAGAGTGTAATATTCCTCATGCAGATGGGAGTTCCTTAGTTTTTACCGGAGAAGATTTAGTCGAAGTTGCAACAGATTTATGGGAACGTAAACCCCAATTAAAACGTCTAGTTGTAAAATTGAATGAAGGATTTTCTGGTGAAGGAAATGCGTTATTAGATTTACCTCAAATTGAAGAATTAACCCGACAAAAACGCCTAAAAACGATTCGCGATCGCTTACCAAAATTGCGGTTTCAAGCCCCCGATGAAACCTGGGAAAAATTTCAGAAGAGAATTGCCGATCTCGGAGCCATTGTTGAAGCCTTTATCGAAGGAGAAATAAAGCGATCGCCCAGTGTTCAATGCTTAATTCATCCTAATAATACTGTTGAAATTCTCTCAACTCACGACCAAATTTTAGGAGGGCCAGATGGTCAAATTTTTGAAGGCTGTCGATTTCCAGCCGATCAAGCCTATCGATTGCGTTTGCAAGAAATGGGTCAAAAAGTGGGCGAAAACTTAGCACAAAAAGGGGCTTTAGAACGGTTTGGCTTAGATTTTATAACAGTACGTCGGGATGATGGAGAGAATGAAGCTTGGGAGATTTATGCAATAGAAATAAACTTGCGTCGAGGAGGAACAACCCATCCGTTTATGACCTTAAAACTCCTAACCAACGGACATTATGACTGTTCAACAGGTTTATTTTATAGCCAACAAGGAAAGCAAAAATTTTATAGGGCTTCTGATAATTTACAGAGTCAACGCTATCAGGGATTACTCCCCGATGACTTAATGGATATTGTCGCCGATCATCACTTACATTTTGACAGCAGCACAGAAACTGGAACCGTCTTTCATTTAATAGGATGTTTATCGGAATTTGGAAAATTGGGGTTAACCTGTATTGGCAATTCCCCCCAACAAGCCCAGGAAATTTATCACCAAGTCGTTGAAGTTTTAGATCAAGAAACAGAAGCGGTAAACCCAGAAAATCAACAGCCTTTATTGAGAATTACGCAATCGGCGGCTGAGGTTAAAGAATGGGAGTGTTTCTCTCAAAATAAATAGCCAAATTCTAGGCGATCTTTCAGGATAAAGGTTGAGATACTAACATTATTTAGGATGATAATCCTGGCACTCCGAACAAGGGCCACTGGGATTAATCGCACAAAGCAAAAAAGCAGAATGAGCATTATATTTGCACGTCGTTCGCTTATCAATTTTTTTTGATAAAATGCGATGGCGTTGTTCGTGGTATTCTATAAGACGTTTAATCTGGTGGTAGGACTGTAACCGCATCCGGTTCATACCGATATTGCTCATATTCCCATCTCCCCAATATTTGCAACCCGGTGAGCATCTATGCTGCTCGATTTTGCATGAATCAGTTAGGGTTAATTTTAACATTTTTTTAGACCGGAGTTCGGCCACGATAATATATGGCAGGGGAAGCAGGGCAAGCGGGGGAAGTAGGGGAAGCGGAGAAGCTGATAACTGATAACTGTCCCCACTGGTCACTGGTCACTGATAACTGGTCACTGGTCACTGATAACTGGTCACTGGTCACTGGTCACTGATAACTGATAACTGGTCACTGATAACTGGTCACTGGTCACTGGTCACTGGTCACTGATAACTGATAACTGATAACTGGTCACTGGTCACTGGTCACTGATAACTGGTCACTGTAAAAACTGGTCACTGTAAAAACTGGTCACTGTAAAAACTGGTGATTGATAAAGAGAGTCTGTAGCGAACATTGTCATACTCAAAAGTGGGGTAGCTTGAGGAAAATTGCATCAGTCAAACCCATGACTCTTGATCCTAGCTGATATCCTGACAATAGGCCCCAGTCCTCAATATTATATGTTGCGAATTTCTATTCCTGAACAGCTTTCAAAACAGTTCAAAGTTGTCGCGACTCAAGTCCTACAACCCAACTCTCCCAGACGCTTTGCCATCCTTGAAGCCTGTCTCATCGGTTTAGTTTCTGGACTTGCAGCCTTTTTCTTACGAGAAGGAGCGGGATGGTTAGGGTCATGGCGGATGTATGGTTCCCTCTACGGCCCCCTACCAACTTGGGTGTTTTTACCGGCTGTTGGCTTAATAGGCGGCTTTACAACAGGATTTTTAGTCGAACGATTTGCCCCCGAAACCACCGGAAGCGGCGTTCCTCAAGTCAAAGCAGCTTTAAGTGGAATACCCATTTCTTTAGATTTGCGAGTCGCCATCTCCAAACTTCTGGGGACGATGTTTACAATGGGTTCCGGTTTAACCCTGGGACGACAAGGGCCAACCGTTCAAATCGGCGCCGCCTTAGCCGCTTGGATAGGGCGTTGGGTACCGACTTCCCCCAACTACAGACGCCAGATTGTCGCCTGTGGTGCCGCCGCCGGGTTAGCCGCAGGCTTTAACGCCCCCATTGCGGGAGTTTTATTTGTCGTTGAAGACTTACTCCACGACATTTCCGGCCTCACCCTCGGCCCTGCGATTATCGCTTCGTTTATTGGGGCGGTGGTTTCCCGCATCTTAGAAGGTCGAAATCCCGACTTTGAAACCCACTCAGCAGCACTGCTACAACGCTACTCAGAGCAATCGTTCCTACAACTGGGTGAAATTCCCTTTTATATCATTTTAGGCATCACCGCAGGTTTACTCGGCACCCTATTTAGCCGAGGAATTGTCTCTTCCCTCAAATTTAGCCGCCGAACCTTTCGCTTAGGATTACCTGTACGAATGGCATTAGCAGGGTTTTTGTGTGGGTTAATTGTTTCTTTTTTGCCGATGGAATTTCGCAACAATGCAGGTTTACGAGAAGTCATTCTGCGTGGGGATATTGTCTGGACGACCATCGCCCTCGCCTTTGTCGCTCATTTTGCCCTGACAACTATTGCGGCAAGTTCTTCAGCACCCGGAGGTTTATTTGCCCCCTCGCTGGTTTTGGGGGCGGCTTTGGGGAAATTGATTGGCATCTGGGAATTTAACTTAGTGGGCTTGGAACCCTCGACAACCTTTGCCTATGCGGGAATGGGGGCTTTCTTTTGTGCGGTGTCTCGCACGCCGATTACTGCGGTTGTAATTGTTTTTGAGATTACCCAAGATTTTAACTTGGTGTTGCAATTAATGATTTGTTCGATTGTCGCCTACTTTGTCTCCGATAAAATTGATAAACAGTCTCTCTATGATCGCCTATTACAATTAAGTGGTATTGAGTTAAAAGAAGATGACCTTGAGCGCCAAGCCTGGAAACAGTTAAAAGCAAGAGATGTCATGCAGCGTCAGGTAGAAACTCTATCGGTTCATCAAACGTTCTTAGAAGTTAGACAAGAATTTTCTCGTTCACAACACCGAGGCTTTCCCGTCGTTGAAGATGGCAAACTGGTTGGGATTGTTACTCAAAGAGATTTGAGCAATGCGAGTAAGCAAAATTTGCCCGAGGAGACTCCCTTAAGCAAGTTTATGACCGCTAAACCGATTACAATTGCTCCGGAGGAAACGCTCAGTCAAGTGGTTTATCTGTTAGCTAAATATAAACCCAGTCGCCTCCCGGTTGTTGAAGGTCGTCATCTGGTGGGAATTATCACCCGCAGCGATATTATTAAAGCAGAATTGGGCTTGATTAGTGGAGAAGATACTCAGGTGGGTTTGCATCCAGAACCTTCCTATATCGTCTATCAAACGCGAGCGCCTCAACTCGGAAAAGGACGGATGTTGGTTTCTCTCTACAACCCGACAACAGCACCCGCTCTATTAGAAATTGCCGCCGCGATCGCCAGAGAACGAAATTATGAGATAGAATGCCTGAATGTGATTACGATTCCCCGTCATCGTTCGCCCAGTGAAACCTCTGTTAAACTCACCAAAAGTCGGCGTTTGATGCGACAAGCTGAACAAATGGGCCGAGCCTGGGGAATTCCGATTCATACTCAAGTTCGAGTCACTCACGATATTGCTCAAGCCATTCTCGAAACGACGAAAGAGCGACATATTGATTTGATTTTGATGGGTTGGCAGGGTAAATCTTCGACGACTGATCGTGTTTTTGGGAATGTCGTTGATGTGATTATCCGACAGGTGGGTTCTGAAGTAATTTTAGTCAAATGGCCCCACGTGGTTGATCCTTTTAATACGAAACGAAAACTCCGGTTACATTCTTTGTCAGGTTGGCAACGTTGGTTAGTACCCATACGTGATGATCCGAAAGACTCTGTTGCAGTACAACTTTTACCTGCTTTGATGCAGTTGAGTCATCAACCGGAAATTCGACTGTTAAAAGTGATGAGTAAAGCGATTACGACTCCTGAAAAACGAGTTTGGGAAGATACTTCTGATGAGTTGAGTTCTCTATTGAATGCTAATGTTAGAATGACTGCTGTTACTTCTGATTTTGTCCCCGAGGCGGTGATTGATTTTGCCTATCGTGAACATTGTGATGTTGTGGTTTTAGGCGCCAGTCGTGAAGGGATGCTCAAACAGGTGATTCAGGGTAATATTCCTGAAGCGATCGCTCGCAATTGTGATTGTACTGTAATTTTGGTTCGTCCGGCAATTGGTCAAGCTACTGAGTAAGTCTTTACAGTTTACAGTGATGCAGTTATAGCGCTACGCGCTAGGCAAAAGGCAACAGGCAAGAGGTGAAGCAGTGCGATCTTGGTGGTTTCCATCAAGGAGCGCAAACTTGCGGCTTGGCGGTTTCCGTCGAGAGCAAAGTTTGCAAGAGAGCAACTGCTGAACCCGAAGGGCAAAAGTGCCAGCAGAAAATATTTTCAGCATTTACCAATGTCCTAACCGTTATGCGTAGTGCTATATCAGTTCTTTTCCTGGTCATCTGTTACCTATTCACTGTTTACTGAAACCTCTTCATGGTCACTGTTTTCATGGTTCATTTTAATGTCAATTTCAAATATTTTAATTCCTTTGCTGATATCACGCTCAGTTTAGCTAAAACCCTGTTTGAACTTGGGGTTCCTGTTTCTATAGAACCCTCAGAAATCTCCGGGGATGCTTTAAAAGTGATCAGTGATCAAGAGAAAAAGCTGCTAGACTATTTGATGAAACAATCCCCTTCAGAACTGTTTCAAATTAAATGGTCACACTATTGGGAAACGGTGCGAAATATTCAGCTTAGAGGTCATCTCAATTTTGAACTTTTTGCCATCAATTATGAATTTTCCCAGAATTCTAAATCCTGTGATGATTGGATGCAATCAACCCTTCATAATTCCTATCACAAATTAGCCGTTAGTCACTATTGTAAACAAGTTTTATTACAAGCAGGTTGTCCCGAATCAGAGGTTTCAGTTTTACCTTTGGGAGCAAATCCCCTTTTCTTCAATTCTTCAGAACTAGAATCTCAAGTCAATCAACAAAAATCACCCCAAATTAAACGGTTTTTACATTTAACAAACTCCTGGGATTTATATCGGTTTGGTACGGATTTACTTTTACCTGCATTTTGTGAAGAATTTTGGGGCAATCCTCATGTACTTTTAGTGATCAAAGATGGCGGAAGCAATAATCAAAACGTGACCGAAATAGTTGTCAATCTTCGTCGAAAATTTGGAGATAAAATGCCCAATATTTATATCCTCCGAAAACTCCTAAATAAAACGAATTTAGCCCAATTATATTGGTTTTCAGATGTCGTTGTTGCTCCCTTTCGTGGGGAAGGATTTGCTATTAAAATTCTCGATGCTTTCGCCGCAGGTTTACCTGTGATTATGCCCCTTTATGGCGGGCCGACTGAATATGCGAACCCAACAAACTGCTATCCGATTGAATATGATTTAGTACCCGTCGGTAACTGTTATGATACTCAATTTTTTAAACCTAAAAATAAACCCCATTGGGCCGAACCTAAAATTGAGTCTTTGAGACAACAACTACATCGGGTAATAAATGATGAAAATCAAGCTTTAATTCGTCAAAGAGCCAAAGAAACAGCACAACAATTTTCTTGGGAAATCACCGCTCAAAAGCTGTTTGCCTTGATGAGAAAATTATCTTAAAAAGTCGGTTCAAAAGGATAGGTTTTGAAAACATATACTTCGATCCTTGCCTTCAGTCTCAACTCGACCTTGACAAAACCAGAGAGTGGAGATTATAGTAAGCTTGGGGGGAGTATATTAACGACTTTCTTCCGATCAACTCAAAAGAAACAAGACATCCTTTAGAAAAAGGGTAAATCCCTCCTTGGAGGTGGAATCCTTCTTTACTTAGCAGAGTTAAGCGTTTGGTCAACAAAAATCAGGTTCGGTTGCTTTCCAGGAGCCAGAGGTCGAACTGGCGACACCTTTCAACCTGATTCGATTTAGAGAAAAACCAAGAAACCTAAAAACAGGTCAATTTTTTTATGAGTGTCTAACTTGAGAACATTAAATTTTTGGCAATCTTGAAAGGTTGCTGAAGTTTGTTGTTCTCTTTTTCACAATTATATTTTTGGAATTTAGGAAATGAGTTTGCGGGTAATTCTCTTAGGGAATGAGAGTATTTCGGCAAATTTCAACTCAATTCCGAAGGATTTTTATTACCAATTTTCCCAAAAACTGGGAAAAAATAGCTTTCAATTCGATAATCGAATCCCTATTCTCAAAACCATTCGTAACACCGAATAAAATCTTATGATGTTAGCAACGTTAACGAGACGATCTTACCAAAAAGCAACAGACCGAAGTTCGATCAGCACTTTAGTCAATATTTGTGCAGCCTATGATCGCTTAGATCAAGATGTATCCCTAGCCGAATTTCAACTAATTCTGAATTCACCGGATTTAGAACGCCATTGTGATACCTACTTCATCGAAAACTACAACGGTAAACTCATCGGTTTAGCCTTAATAGAACATCAAGAATCAACCACTCAAATTGATGGAAATCTGTGGATATTCGTGCATCCCGATGTTCGACATCAAGGCTTAGAAACCGAGTTAATTCAATGGAGTGAAAAACACTTACAACGCCTCGGAAGACAGAAAGATCGACCTGTACGACTGTTAACCGATAGTCGAGATGATCAAGTAGATCGGGCGGTATTATTTAATCAACAAGGCTTTCAAATTAAACGAGAATTCTTGACCTTAGAGCGATCGCTCAATCAACCCTTACCCTTACCCGAACTTAGTCAAGGATTTCAACTGTCTTATTTAAAAAATCCCGATCAAATTCCGGCTTGGGTTGAAATGTATAATCAATCCTTTGTTGATCACTGGAACCACTACGATATTATCGCAGAAACCGTCAAATATTGGCATACCCTCCCCGATTATCAACCGGAATTAGACATCATTGCGATCGCCCCCGACGGCACCTTTGCGGCGATGTGTAGCTGTCGTCTGAAACCTCAACCCCATCGTAACATTCGTACAGGTTGGATCGAATGGTTGGGAACTCGACGGGGTTTCCGACGCATGGGTTTAGGACGAGCGATGTTATTTGCAGGAATGCGTCAACTCCAACAAATCGGGGCTGATACTGTTAAATTGAGTGTAGACTCTCAAAGCCTCACGGGTGCCAATCATCTGTATGAGTCAGTAGGGTTTCGTCCGGTAGAAACGGTGTTATCGTGGGTTAAACCCGTCGCCGCATAACACCGTAGGGGCGGGTTGATATCAGTGAACAGTGAACAGTAATCAGTGACCAATGGGGCGCTCTTGTTTGCGCCCCCACAATAACCGTAAAATTCAATTAAAAACCCGGTTTATATTGAGAAACCGGGTTTTTGGGAAGTACCTCACGGGATCGCCCAACCCAACCCCCAAAAAGGGAAATAAAAGCATATTGCGGTAAATTTTTCAAGGTTTAATTAAATTTTAATTCCCAGAAAATCCAGCGATTTTTTACAATGAATAATTGCGAGTATAGTCATAAAAACAAGATTCTATTTCCAATGCCAATTCTAAAATAACTTTTTGTTTATCCGCATTTTCCCGCCCAAAACCCTGTTTGTACTTTTCCAAATCCAAATATTTATCGACTAAACCCTGAGCAAAACACAAAGCAAAAGCACCGCCCGAGTTTAAACCCATAGCCGGAGGTAAACTACTCAACACGGTAATTTTTAATCCGGTTTTTTTGAACAAATAAGGATAAATATTGTTTTTAAATAAATGGGCGATCGCTTCTTTATATTCGCTAAAATGGCTGTACTGTTCCATTGATTGATTTTTGGGAACGGAAGAATTTTTGCTAGGATTAAAAATTTTAGATTCATTCAATGTTAAACTATGATTTAGAGAATCGGTTTCTATATGAACATAAACTCTCAAAGGTAACAGGTAAGAAATAGCCGTCTCAATAAAAAAAACAGGTTCTTTACCCGCTAAACAGGTGGCGGGGGGAGAACTGTAAAATACTTCTTGCTTAACTTTCCACCGAAGAAAATTTTCTTCAATATCCGGTATGATTTCTTGATAACTCTGTTGACCATTGTGAGAGAATTGAGAAGGTTTATTCAGTTGTTTGTAGTTTACATCCCATTCACCCAATTCACCCTCTTTCCCAAATAACCAATCCAGGTTTTTCTGGGGTTCTGTATTCACCAATTTCAGCAAAAACCGCCATACTTTAGAACCCGTCTTTGTCTTTGAGTTGGTTTTACTGCGTTTATCTTCGAGAAATCCCAATTCTTCCAAACATCTAATTGCATTGCGAATTTTTTCCGTATCAATTTTCTCACCCCATTCCTGGGTTAACTTGCTTAAAGCGTGAAGGGTTGTCTTTTTCACCCAGAGATGATTTCCATCCCACTCCACCTGAACCTCTTTACCGAGGTTAGTATCGTCGAGTTGTCCATTCGCCAAACCATTTAAGGCTGCAACTAATATTTTTGCATTTTGCTTACCTAACTTCCAACTCAAACGTCTTCCGCTTTTCATGGCTTAAATATAAAAAGATATTAAAAAACTTTAAGAAAAACCCAAAAATACCAAGGTTTTTTTTGATAGATAAGGTTTGTCCCTTAATTGACAAGGGTTTCCAGCGTTTTTAAACGGGTTTGCTTGGGATCAATAAATCTTTTATTCTAAGTTATACAGTTAGTTAAATGGTCTGAGTGAAACAAGGGATCTCAGAGATTCTTCACAACACTCACCATTGCAAACCCTTTCAGTGGTAAGAATCTGTTCAATCCACTCTTATTCAGGAAAAGTTCGAGTAACCCCCAGAAACAAAGCTAGATTCTGATGCAAAATTAAGAATCTAAAATATTTCGCAACTCAAAACGGTTGATGGCTCCAAGTCACATCGTTGAATATTTTTTCTTGTTCGTAAGTCTAGCACTTTTGCTCAGACTTAATCAAGTATTTTTTAGGAGGATCGGGTCATGTATACTACCAGTTATACGGTCTTTTATACAGTAGTAGAATCGGCTTTAGAGACGGCAAAAATTTATTTAAAAGACTTAGCTTGATTTCAAACCCGACTCAAATACGTTAACTGTCTGCTATTGTCATCGCGAGGTAATTAAAAACATGGCAAACTCATACACAAAAACCCTAACGGTGGGTTTAATTGCTGCGAGTATTAATCTAGTTCCCTTTCTCTCAACAGAAACCGCCCGTGCGGGAGTTTTATCCGGGGATTGGTATTACAGCATCGATTCTTTTAATGATAGTATGTCCGGTTATAATGTCGGCGGCACGATTTACGAAATCTACGGAATGGCGATAAAACAAACCGCAGATGAAGTAATTTTTGCCGTTAATAGTCATTTACCCTACGAGGGAACCACCAGTGACTATGCAGAGGATAATCATATCGGATGGGGCGATTTATTCCTCAATTTTAGCGGACAGACGTTAGACGCTGCCAGTGGTGCGGGTCAACTTTTTGGTATTCGTTGGGCAAATAATAATGATTCCGGTGTCTCCGAACTGGGATTATATAATAATGTCACGGCGAAAACGATAGCCCAAGAAAACGGCTTGCTATTAACAGATGCCAGTTTGCGAGGATATAATAACTGGATCAGAAATCATGGCGGAAACCCAACAATTGGTGATTTAACTGCCGCAGATCCTTACTTTAATCCCGATCATCACATTCAAAATGTTATCGCTTCCGGGACTAAAATTGGCGATGTTAATCTCATTAACGATATCACCAATTTAGGATTAAATTTCGGTCAATTTGGAGCCACAGGTACACAAACCCTCACCTTTAGTGTAGCTCGTTCTTTGCTTCCAGATGGTTTCTTCACCGCCCATCTCGCGCCCGAATGCGATAATGATGTGATTGCAATGGTTAATCAACTCTCCGTCGTTGAAACCCCGCCCCCACCCAAAACACCCGAACCCGCAACCGCTTTATCTGTCGTTGCTGTTGGTTTATTGATGGGCGCTTCTCAACTGCGACGCAGAAATTCTACCCTATCCAAACTGGGTTAAATCTACCATCGCCCGACTTAAAAAATACAGCCTCAAAAAAGTCGGGCGTTCCGAATTTTTCGGTCAATATTTGGGAGTCAATAATAATGAAATTGCATCGACTGGCTGCAACAATTCTTTTCGGCACATTCGGTTGGGTTGGCGGCACGTTATCGGCGGAGGCGGTAACTTTAACTCGCTTGTCTTCCGATATCGAAATGAACGCTTTAATTTCCGATATGGCGTTCGTTGCAGAGGGACGAATTGGCGATAATAACGGTACCGCCACCTACGAACTGAATTTGCACGAATCAGACCCCGGAGATCCACAAGTTACAGAACAATTTAACTGGGTTTCTGGCGTATCTCAACCCTTTGAATTATTCTACGATGCCGTTTCCAATTTAGTCGAGTTTACCATAGGCGATCGCACATTAACCCACACCTACAGTAACCCCTTTTCTGATTTCTTTCTGCGTACCCGTGCCACCCAAGCCGGAAGTTCAATGTTACTCAGTAATCTGCTACTCGATGGAATATCTCTCGATGGCGAATCCCATGCGGTTGCGGAAACGGGGGGGTTGGATATCCTGCAAATTTCAGATGTGGCGGGGAGTTTTCAACTGTTGGGAGAATCTACCATGACTTGGGAAGAAATCACCCCGGTTCAGTCTCAGTTAGCCTTTCAAATTAAACTGGCTGAAGCCACTCCAACTGTTGAACCCACTCCAACTCAGGACATCCCCGAACCCAATTTGGTGGTTAGTTTTGTGATTTTTAGTCTGATCGGAATAACTTGCCGCCTTTCTCCGCAATAAATTAACGAAAAATTAACACGATCAACCCTTCAAATCGAGGCTCTCCGACGATATTATTGTTGTCGATTCTTACAGTAGCGATCGCGCCGTTGAAATTGCCGGTCAATATCTCTGAGACACAGTGAGATTAAAAACCCGGTTTATCAATAGAAATCGGGTTGAATTTGTGCGATCGCCGTTGAAAGCCGTTTCGTTCAAAAAACAGTTCAGATCAGGGCGCAATGCCTTGCGCCCCTACAGTTTATTTTTCCGCAGGTTTAATAAACTTGCTACCCCTCGGCCAACCTAATAATTGTAGGCGATAGAACTGATTGGGAAATAAAGCAAATAGGTATTTAAAGATTAAGAAACTAAACGGTTCATCGTAAGTTCCCACCCATTGTTTACTGTTCTCAATCCAATTCACAATTTTATCAGCAACGTGATCGGCTGAGGGTGCAGAATTAACGCGATTTTCACGAATTTTGTAGGCTTTTTCGTTTAAACGGTTCACTGGCGCCCAAGCTAACGGCCCTGCTATTACCCCCGGACGGTAAAACCGTAGACGAATCATCTTGTCACTGGCATAATAAACAATCGGCCCGACACCTGACCAATAATAATGAAGGGCAATTTTCCCCGAATGATAAACCGGCCCAAAACAAGACGGACTCCCATCAGCGATCGAACCAATTGCAATGACATCCAAAAGCCGATCGCGTTTTTGTTTCGCCGCTTCTACCGCAACAACAGCCGGCCAAGTGTAGTTAACCCGGTTCATGGACTCGACTAATTCTACCAGAGGAACCCCCCCCTCTCCCACTTCGGTTTCAATTTGACCCGCATTTAAAATCACAACATCGGGATCATAACTAAACAATTTTTGGGCATCTTCAATCGTTTCTTGGGGAGAAACACATAATTCGTTATAGCCTTCCCCCTGTAAGTTGGGTTGACGAGTCACTCCAACGACATGACAACCCTGCTGCATATAAACCTTTCCCAACGCACTCCCTAAAGTTCCTGAAATTCCGGTAATCACAACAGTTTTCTTCATCTAACAAACCTCCTTGATCACTTCTGAGACACGCAACCCATTCGCCATAATCGTTAAAGCCGGACTCACCCCCAAAGAATTGGGCATAAATCCCCCATCTACCACAAACACGTTATCATGGTCGTGCAAACGGCAATCCGGGTCAAGTACACTTGTTTGTGGATCTGTGCCAAAACGAGTCGTTCCGGCTTGGTGGGAGGTATGAACTTCGTCTTTATCCCCCGTGACACCATAGGTAAAAACAGCCCGCGCCTGACGAAATACGGTTCTCAGTTGACGCATATAATACTTGGAACGGTAGACATCGTAGGGATGGAAGCGGTGAGTTAGACGAATTTCTCCATTGTTACCCAGTTCGACGCGATTTTCGGGTTGCGGTAAATCTTCGACTAACCCGGTAATGACTAACATTCGTTTGAGGAGAAAACGGGCGATCGCGTTAGGAAGGGGAAAGGGAAGTTCTGCTTGGATCGAAAGTGGCCCTGGAACGGGGACGGTTTGGGCGAGTCCGAGTTTATGAGGAAAATCTGGGGAACCGAGATAGAGATCGGTGAAGCCAAGTTGTTTGATCAAACTGTCAGCGCCGCCTGTTTCCCCGGCAAAAAAGCCTGCTGCAAGGGCGCCACAGTGAAACATATAGTTTCGCCCCAATTGGTCGCTGCGTCCGGTTAAGCCCGATTTTAGCAGGATAACGGGACTACCGATCGCGCCTGCGGAGAGAATATAAACTTTAGCCGTGAGTTGTTCAATGTTACCGGTTTGGCGATCTTTTAATTCAACTCCCGTGACTTTCCCTTGGGTGTTGGTAACTAAGCGATCGGCTTCGGTGAGGGTTTTTAGCTGTAAATTGCCATTTTCAAGGAGTTGATCAATTAACCGAACCGTTGTAGATGCCCTCGCATCATTCGGACAATAAAAACCGGGACAGGTGGGACAACGTAAACAGCGATTAAAATCAATTCCAAACGGTAAATGAAACGGGGTAAAGCCTGCGGTTTGGATGGCTTTTTCCAGGTGTTGGTTGATGGGGGCTAAAGCGGGAACATCGCAGGGATAACCGTTGGTTGGGGTTTCAACGTTAGGAAGTTGAGTGGCGGCGCCGCTAACTTGCAATAATTGTTCGGCTTTGTCATAGTAGGGAGCGAGATCATCGTAGGTAATCGGCCAGTCCCAGAGATGACGGGGAAGCCATTCGCTGTAATATTTACCGGGATGGAAGTCATAACGACTGGGACGAATGAGAACTCCGCCATAAAGGGAAGTTCCGCCTCCAAGTATACCGGAAATATGTAAGCGGGTTTGGCGTCCGTTGACTTCAATATTGCGATCGTCGAAGGCTTCTTTATTTATAAGCATTCGGCGTTCATCTTGGAAGGCTGTTGAGTCGGAAAATCTTAGGCCCCGTTCGACTAATAGAACCCGTTTTCCGGCGGTGGCGAGGGAAAATGCAACCGTACCGCCTCCTGCACCACTCCCGATGATTATGGCATCAAAATCGTAACCCACGCTGTTCTCCGAATTTATGATTGTTGAATATCAGTTGTTATTAACTGGTACGGGAAATTTATCAATTACCCCGACAAAACTGTTCACTGTTTAACCCCCTGCATCGGCCCTAAATATTGGGTTAAATAGGGCGAAAATACCTCATAAATCAGCGTTAACGGTTTACCATGATGCCAAAATAAATAATGACGTCCCCAAAAAGGCCCCGTTTCTCCAAAAGCCAATTCTAAAGCCTTAGAATCTCCATAGTAAAGTCCCTGTACATCCCGGTATAATTCTGTTCTTAGACGGGCTAAACTTGCCCAGATCGGCAGGGAACGGTTTTGCAAATATTCATCAACATGACTGGCTTCCCACCAAGAGGCTGCATAGGCTAGCCGTTGTCCTGATGCCGTTTTTAGCCAAACCTGTCGTCGCAATCGTGGCCCTGGAACCCATTTGATCGCATCGGGTGCGCTATCCATATCCATCCCCACCGGGGACATATCAATCACATCAACTTCTGTGGGTTCTCCCGTCAACAGTTGCAAGTGACGAGTTGGGGAACCATCCCCCAGTAATAAAATTTGCCACGCAGGAGACAGTTGGCTATGGGGTAAGCCTTGACGGACTTTTTCCTCTCCGCCTTCCCAGTGGGTACGAAGACGATGCCAAGCGGTTGGCTGTTTAATTGGGTCTGGTGATTTTAAGCTAGCAGTCAAAGCTCTTTACATTTCTTAATCTTCAGTTGATTATCATAGCGCGTTTTTACAGTTTACAGTTTTGTCGGGGTAATTCATCAATTACCCTTACCAGTTTCTTTCTTCTCTCCCCATCTGCCCATCAGTTTGAACGGGTTAAACAATCTATTAAACCATCAATTAGGCGATCGCTATCCATTGGTAAAATATCCTCACCATGTAACAGTTTTTGGGTAATCACATAATGAACCATTGTTCCTAAAAAAATCCGGGCGGCAACTTCTGGATCATGGGTTTTTAGTTCGGGACAATTGGCAAATAAATGCGTAATAGACTCAAAAGCAGTGACTTTAATCGTGCGAGTAAAAGTGCGGGCTAACTCAGGAAAACGACCGGATTCACCGACAATAATTCGCATAAAATCAAGAAACTCCGGTTGATTTACGGCATCTTCTACTATTTTTTTTGCCAATTGACGCAGCAAGATTTCTCCTTTTCCGGGTGGAAGGGGTTCTTGGAAATGTTGGGGGGTAAAAAAGTCTTGAAATTTTTCTTTTACTAATTTTTCAATTAACGTAATAAATAAGCTTTCTTTGTCCTGAAAATAATTGTAAAGCGTGGGTTTTGACACACCAGAGGCGGCTGCTATTCGATCCATACTCGCGGCTGCATACCCCGAAGCCATGATCTCTTGCATCGCCCCTTCCAGGATGGCTTCTGCTTTGTCTGATGCTTTACGACGAGGGGGTTTTGGGGGATTTGACGATTCCATTCTTGTTTTGAGGTTGACAGTCTCTTTTATTTTAACTAAACTGTTTAGTAAGAAGACTACACGGTTTAGTTAAATCTTTGCTCTTAAAGGAGTTCCTGTGATGCAGGATGCAGCCAGAATACCAGAAGCTTTCCCCCGAAAGTGGTTAACATTAGCAAGTATTGCGCTTATAGGAATCGGCGGTGTAGCGATTTATTTGCCCTTGCGATCGCCGTCTTCTGAAGTCATTCCCGCCGTAACTGTTGCGCCAAAAATCCAAACTGTCACCGCTTTGGGGCGCTTAGAACCCGACGGGGAAGTGATTAAACTCAAAGCCTCGACTTCCACCCAGGAAAACCGAATTGCAGAATTATTAGTCAAAGAAGGGGATACCGTAGAAGTCGGAGAAATTATTGCAATTTTGGACTCCCGCGATCGCTTACAAGCTGAGTTAGAAGGGGCTAAAGAAGACGTGGAAGTTGCTAAGGCGCGTTTAGAGCAAGTTAAAGCGGGGGCAAAATCGGGAGATCTCGCCGCTCAAGAAGCGCAAATTAGCCGCCTTCAAGCGCAATTACTCGGGGATGAAGCCGCTCAAAAAGCCACTCTCCAACGCATTCAAGCCGAATGGGAAGGGGAACGCAACGCCCAAGAAGCAACGATTAGCCGCATTCAAGCCCAGTGGGAAGGGGAACGCAACGCCCAAGAAGCAACTATTGGCAGGTTGAGGGCGGAACTGAACAACGCAGAAGCAGAATATCAACGTTATCAACAATTGTACACAGAAGGCGCCATTTCTCAATCCTCCTTTGATAGTAAAGGGTTGAGTGTGGAAACCAGTCGCCAACAAATAGCCGAAGCTGAGGCGAATTTAGAGCGAATTAATCGTACCGCAAAAGAACAAATTATCGAAGCTGAAGCGAATTTAGAGCGAATTAACCGCACTGCAAAAGAACAAATTATCGAAGCTGAAGTTACCCTAAGTCGAATTCAAAGTACCGGAGATCAACAAATTAGTCAAGCGCGATCGCAATTAGAAAGTTTAGCAGAAGTTCGCCCTGTGGATGTACAACTTGCTCAAACCGAAGTTAATCGAGCGATCGCCACAGTCAAACAAGCTGAAGCCAATTTAGCACAGGTTTATGTGCGATCGCCCCAAGATGGTGTGGTGATGGATATTCATACACGTGCGGGGGAAGTGGTTTCTAATGAAGGAATTGTAGAAATTGGGCGCACTCAACAAATGTATGCGATCGCCGAAGTTTATCAAAGTGATATTCAAAAAATTCAACTGGGAAAAACGGCAAAAATTACCAGTGAAGCCTTACCTGAAATATTAACAGGAACAGTAGAGCGTATTGATCGCAAAGTGCAGCAACAAAGCGTGATTAATGCTGATCCGAGTGAAAACATTGATGCAAGAGTCGTGGAAGTTCATGTTCGTTTAGATGAAGCTTCGAGTCAAACCGCAGCAAAATTCACCAATTTGCAAGTGCAAGTTGAGGTGCAATTATGATCAAATGGCTGCAATCCTTTAAAAGACGAACTCCCTTGGGTTGGTTACAACTGAGTCACAGTAAAAGTCGCTTATTAGTCGCGATTTCGGGGATTGCTTTTGCAGATGTTTTAATGTTCATGCAAATGGGGTTTCAACAATCTCTTTATGATAGTAATACTAAGATTCGCGGGGCTTTAAATGCAGACATTGTATTAGTCAGTCCCAAAGCTAAAAATACCCAAAATTTATCAACATTTACCCGACGAAGATTGTATCAGTCGATGGATGTTCCCGGTGTAGAATCTGCTCATGGGTTGTATTCTCAAAATATTAACTGGAAAAATCCCCAAACTCGTGAGGATAATCCCTTACAAGTGGTTGGATTTGATCCGAATTATCCCGCGTTTAATATTCCCGAAGTTAATCAACAGCTAGATAAAATTAAAATTCCAGATGTGGTATTATTTGATCGCAAAGCTCGGGGTGAATACCAGGATGTAATTGCACAAATTAGCGAGGGAAATTGGGTTTCTACAGAAGCAGAAGGACGAAGAATTACCGTTAAAGGACTGTTTTCTTTAGGGGCTTCTTTTGGAACGGATGGGGTGTTGATGACGAGCGATCAAAACTTTTTAATGTTGTTTCCGCGTCGAGATGCGGGGAGTGTCAGTTTAGGGTTAATTCATGTTGAACCCGAAGCTGATTCTACTGTTGTTGCTGAAGCGTTGAAACAACATCTTCCTGAAGATGTCGAAGTAATGACGATTGAAGAATTTATTGAAGATGAGCTAAAATATTGGCAAGAAGAAAGTCCGATTGGATTTATTTTTACATTAGGAACTGGGATGGCGTTTGTTGTCGGGGTGGTGATTGTTTATCAAGTTTTATCAACTGATGTCAGCGCTCATATTAAGGAATATGCTACTTTTAAAGCAATGGGTTATCGTCATCGTTATTTGTTAGCAGTTGTATTTGAAGAAGCGGTTATTTTAGCCTTTTTGGGGTTTATTCCAGGGTTGATTTTACCGATTGGGTTATATCATGTGGCTGCAAAAGCGACTTCTTTACCGATTATGATGACTCAAATTAGAGCAATTACGGTGCTACTTTTAACGTTAATAATGTGTGTTATGTCTGGCGCAATTGCTACACAAAAATTACAATCTGCTGATCCGGCTGATATGTTTTAAGGTAAAAATAGTAGGTTGGGTTTCCTGGTTCAACCCAACAGTGAAAACCATTCTAATATTAAATGAAAAAAAAGGGGGCGGGTTTATTGAGGTGCTTTCGGGGAAATATATATTGTTCTGAACCCGCCCCATTCCGATGACAAAAGTTTTGTAGGGGCGGGTTCCGCAAAAATCTATGTGTTGGGTAGAAACCCGGTTTCTGCTAGAAACCGGGTTTCTGGTTTGTATCTCATACGAGCGCACACCGCTATATCAATCATTTAGATAAACCCGCCCCATTCCGAAAGGAATTTTATAATAATAAACCCAATCTACCACAACAATTAACGATGATGAACAATTCTTCTCAACCCGTCATTACCATTGAACATCTGAATCATTTTTTTGGTCAAGGTGAACAACGAAAACAGGTATTATTTGATATTAATTTAGAAATTAATGCAGGTGAAATTGTGATTATGACTGGGCCTTCGGGTTCAGGAAAAACAACATTGTTAACCTTAATTGGGGGTTTGCGAAGTGTACAATCAGGATGCCTAAAATTCTTAGGAAAAGAACTCTGTGGGGCGACTTCAGAACAATTAGTTCAAGCGCGTCGGCTTGCGGGTTATATCTTTCAAGCCCATAATTTACATGGGAGTTTAACTGCCTTACAAAACGTTCAGATGGGCTTAGAAATTCATCCAGAATATTCGGTTGCAGAAATGAAGAAAATGGCGGCTAATATTCTCGATGAAGTCGGCTTAGGAAATCGTTTAAACCATTATCCTGATAATCTTTCGGGCGGACAAAAACAACGGGTTGCTATTGCTAGGGCGTTAGTTAGTCGTCCTCAGTTAGTTCTCGCTGATGAACCCACCGCAGCTTTAGATAGTAAATCAGGGCGAGATGTGGTGACACTCATGCAAAAACTGGCAAAAGAACAAGGGTGTACTATTTTACTTGTTACCCATGATAACCGAATTTTGGATATTGCCGATCGCACCGTTTATATGGAAGATGGCATCTTAAAAAGTAACAAAGTCACTGCATCTGTTCTTCCGGTTAATTCACCTTAATTTAACCCCAAAACATCTTCATACAGTTCAATAATAGCACATTTAAAGCCAATAGAAGCGAGTTCGAGTTCATCTTCTTTACTGTAGGGATAAAGAACCCAGCGCCCTTCTTCGTTGCGGCGAAAACATTCAACGTTAATTTGATCTTGACTGATTAATACATATTCTTCTAAGGTTTCAATCTGTCGATAATCAGCAAATTTATTGCCTCGGTTAAAGGCTTCGGTACTGGGAGATAACACTTCAACAACTAAACGAGGATATTGTTTAAAATCATCAGGATTTTGATCGCGGGAATCACAAGTTACCAATAAATCAGGATAATAATAAACATCTGCCGCGTCAATTTTGACTTTCATATTGCCAATATAGGCGCGACAACCCCCCCGGCTTCTCACATGATTTCTGAGTAAAACAAACAAGTTTCCCGCAATGGTTTCATGGGCATCACTTCCCCCCGCCATTGCATAAACCTCGCCGCGAATATATTCATGTTTTATCGGGCTGACTTTTTCGCCTTCGAGATAATCTTTGTGAGAGATAATAGAATAATTGCATGAATGAGAAAGCATCATATTCATTATTAAAATTGTTCTGTTCTATTCTAGCATTTGCGCTGGTTACTGTTCACTGTTGTCTGGTAACTGGTAACTGGTAACTGGTAACTGGTAACTGGTAACTGGTAACTGTTTAAACCCGCCCCTACAATTTAATGGATTATGGTTTAAAATGATTGGGAAAACGTTCTTTCAACGCAGGTAAAACCGGACAAGGTTTTTGGTCTTGTAAATTTTCCGGTTTATGCCAAGAATAAGGGGCTTTAGTAGCCGCAGACATCCATAATAAACGTTTCGCCCGAGTCATTGCTACATACAATAAACGGTATTCTTCTGCTGCTTTTAAATCTCTCGCCTGTTTCCAAGCTGTGATAACATCTGGTAAAGGGTTTTGATCATGTAAATAAGCCCGAATTAGGGCGCGGGCAACTTCTGAAAGGGTAAACTCTCCGAGGAAGCGACTTTGAGGTAAAACTCGCAGATTTCCGGGGATGGTTTGTTCATGTAAAAACGGCAAAAACACATAATCCCAGTCTAAACCTTTGGCTTTGTGCATGGTAATAATTGTTAGCTGTCCAGGGCGCGTAAATACACTCTCGTTGGATTGATTTTCATCATCAATATCAACGGTTTCAAATCGTTCTGAACTGACAATTTCATTCAACACGTTAACAATAGCTGGGATTGAATTTTTTCCCGAAGTTTGTTTAACAATTCGTTCCGCTAATTTATCGGCTGTCGCTAACTCACTTTGTTCATATTGCAACGTTAACGCCAAAAATGATATCAGTTGAAAAGGTGGAAGTTCTAAACGCGCTTGCAACAAACTCCGACAAAAATATCGACATTTACGAACCGCTTCAGGCTGAGGCGGGTCAAGCGGCCCCGGATAAAGAAATTGTTCGGGTTGAATCACTAAAATGTTAAAATCTTGATTGGGGATTAACTGGCGATCGCTAAAGACTTTTAACGCCGCTTTCAGATAATCTGGAGAATGAGGACGATCAATAAATTGTAATAGCGATAAGATTTCGGCGGGAATACGAGAATTTCGGGCGGCTTGAGACGCATCATAAATTTTAATCGGATGGGGTCTGATATCCACTTTAAAATTATATTCATCGGGACGATTAAACAAATTAGAAATAAATTCCCCTTGTTTATTTTCCCGGACTAAAATGGCAAATTTACCCTCGGGATTTTCTGTAATTAATTCAATCACTCGCCGAGCGATTAATTCGACACTATGATAAATATCAATAGGTCGATAGAGTTCTAACCCTAAACCCGTTGGGGAGGGATTAGAATCAGGTTGCGGATCATCTTTAGGAACGGGGTGAATTTCTTGTTCTTGAAAGGGCTTTTCTGTTCCAGCTAATTGAGAACGATTAACCCATTTTAACACAAAATTAGCTGCATCAATAATAATCTGTGAACTCCGACCCGCTTGATCCATTGTTGCCAAACGATTCATCTGTTGACAGTCTTGACAAAAGTCGCGAAAATAAATCGGATCAGCCGGAGTAAAGGTTGAATTAATCGCTTGATTGGGATCACCGACTCTCACTAAATTAAATACTTTTTCCGAGGCTAAATCATCCGTTGCTAATATTTTTAATAACTTCGTTTGTAAAAGAGTCGAATCTTGAGCCTCATCTTCAAATACTGCAAACACTCGCTCTTGCCATTGTTGACGAACTCGCTCATTTTCGAGTACCCGTAAGGCAGCTAAAATCATCTCGTCATAATCAATTAACTGACGTTCAGTGAGTAATTTTTGGTAATTTTCATAAAGTCCGGCAGCAATTCCTAAAATGTCATATTCATCGGGAATTTTCGTGGCTAACTCTCGTAAGTCATGGGGTTTTAAACCTGAACTTTTCGCCTCTTGAATCACTTTCCAAGCCAAGTCGGGTAAAACTTCTGTTCGCAAAACCGACTGACGCCGCAAACGTTCTGCTTCTTCCCCATCAAACTGCATTCCTTCGATTAACCGTTGATAATGGCGAGGATAATCATTCATCCATAATTCTACACAAGTGCGCGTTAAACGGTTACTGGGTGTCGGTAAAATAAGAGTCGAATTTTCTAGATCTAAACCCGATAATTCAGGATGTTGACGAGCGATATTCAAGGCGAGGGCGTGTAGCGTATACACCATAAAACCGCCCATCGGTAAGCCTATATTTTTCAATTCTGTCTCAATTTTAGAGCGAATATTCGCCGCCGCCGCCCGAGTAAACGTCACCACCACTAACTGACGCCGAGTATTCAAATGATAGCGGGCGATCGCAATAGCGGCAGCAGAAGCCATTCCCGTCGATTTTCCCGCCCCTGGAACCGCCGAAACCCCCAAATATCCCCCTTCCCAGTCTGCCATTTGTTGCTGTCCAGGACGCAAACGGGAGCGAATTTGCTGTAAAGCTTCTTCTCGGGACGGATGGATCATTGGAGTATTGTCAACCTTCGATCTCAATGAAACCAAGGGGTGATCGAGGGTTGGCGTTTTACCCGAAGCGGAATTAAATTCTTGATCAAAATCGTCTGTCAAGGTTAGATAAAGATGAGAATGTTGGGGTGCTTTAATGGATTCAGTGTGACAAAATA
The DNA here is from genome assembly GCF_034932365.1 of Limnoraphis robusta BA-68 BA1. Classification (NCBI taxonomy): domain Bacteria; kingdom Bacillati; phylum Cyanobacteriota; class Cyanophyceae; order Oscillatoriales; family Sirenicapillariaceae; genus Limnoraphis; species Limnoraphis robusta. Next base: position 79,947 of record NZ_JAYGHR010000079.1, read on the forward strand.
GAGAAACTTTCACTGAATGTCTATAATTGATTACAATATCGTTAACTGTTATCAATCGTCAAGTCAATCATTTGTCAACACCGATCACTATTCACTGAAGCTGCACGTTAACCTTTGGAAATTCAATGATTGTCGAAACACCAAAATTAGCTTTAAATCAACTCTCCGAAGGAATCGCCCTGTTAATTGACTTAGCGAAACGAGGAGAAATTGACCCTTGGGATGTACAAGTGATTGAAGTGATTGATCGCTACTTAAGTCAACTCACCCCGCAACAAGATTCTTCTCCCGGTCAAAATTTTGCCTCATTGTCTCAGTCGGGTCAAGCGTTTTTGTATGCTTCGATATTAGTTTTACTCAAAGCTGACAGTTTAATGTCGCTTGAGGCTGAAGAAACAGAGGAAGAACTGATCATCGAAGAAGAATTGGTTGATACTGAAAATGGCTTAGATCCACTACAACGCCCGAAAAATCTAGAACATCAAATTCGTCGGCGTGTCATCGGAAAAACGCCTCAAAAACGCCGTGTAACGTTGCAAGAATTGATTGATCAGTTACAATTAATGGCAACGGCGATGGCGGATCAAAAAAAGCATCCGAAACGTCGCCGGACTTCCAAACAAGCCCTAGCCGCCAGAGCGATCGCTGAACTCGCTCACCAAGAAAATTTAACCGAAACCGCAAAAAAATTAGAACAGTTACTCAGTGATCAATGGTCAGAGTTGAGTCGAGAATGGTTAGATTTAGAACAACTTTTAGTCTTATGGTCTGATGCAAATCTTGTTGAAACAGGCAATACAAAAACCCTAGAAATGACCTCTGTAGAGTCTGAGTCTTCCGATGAAGCCAATTTAGTTCATCAACCTCAAAATGATCGCGTCGGCATCTTCTGGGCGTTGTTGTTGTTGTCAGCTCAATCTAAAGTAGAATTAACTCAAGAGGAATTTTACAAAGATCTGAAAGTTCGCACGTTACCAATACAAGATTCTATCAAAAATTCAATCTAGGCATTAATCAATCGGATATCATATTACCTCTACGGTTGTTTACTGATCACTGTCAAAGCCGAGGTCTGATGGCAAAATTGCGATAACGTAAATAATCAGCCAAAATGCGATCGTGATCAAAACAGAGATTCGTTGGAATACGCCAGGGTTCAAAAATCTCTAAATTTATTGCATCATCTGCGGCTTGGGGTTCTCCCTTTGCAGTGGCTAAAAAAACAACCGATAAAGTATGTTGACGCGGGTCACGATTTGGGTCAGAATAAACATAAAATTGTTCAATTAATTCTACCGCTAATCCCGTTTCTTCTTGAGCTTCTCGTTTAGCTGCGGTTTCAACCGATTCTCCATAATCAACAAAACCCCCCGGAATAGCCCAGCCGTAGGGCGGGTTACGACGTTCGATTAAAATAATCGGTCGTTCGGGTTTATCGATTAATTCAATAATAATATCAACAGTGGGCGTCGGATTACGATAGGTCATGGGAATTTCGATGAAATTTACGGAAAAAAAGGATTGACAACTTAATTTTGTTCGTCCTCAAAGGGTTGAGAAGTCGCTTGAGATGTCTTTTTAGATGCTGCTTTGAGAACCGTCGGAATCAGTTCTAGAATGTTACTCATCACCTGTTCCGGTGTATCATCTTGAGTAACCGTAACTTTGACATCAGCTTCAGCATAAAAAGGCTTTCGCTGTTCAATAATCTCTTGCAATCGACCTAAAGGATTATCATGTTGGAGTAAAGGTCTTGTAGTGTCTCCCTGTAAGCGTTGATAAAGATCTTCTGGGGAAACATCCAACCACACAATTAAACCATGACGCAGATAACCCCAGTTTGTCCGCTTTAAAATAATACCGCCTCCCGTCGCCACCACCAAGCGTTGATGAGCGCATAATTCTGAGAGTACCTGAGATTCTAACGTTCTAAACGCTTCCTCGCCCTGTTCCGCAAAAAATTGGTTAATCGACTGACCCGCAACTTGCGTAATCACCTCATCCGTATCGATAAAGCGATACCCTAACTGTTTGGTCAACAGTTTCCCCACCGTCGTTTTACCTGCACCCATCATACCGATGAGATAGAGATTAATGCCTCTCAATAAATCATTCACGGGATTTGTCTTGGAAAAACTTCTATTATATAGAACTCGCTACAACAAAGGGAATTAACCCCCGAAAAAAGCAGTCTAAGGTTCTTTAGAGGGAGAATTAATCTAGTGCATAATTAGCGTCACTTTGTGTTACTTTTTGGTAGTTTGCGAATGTATTCGCGGACAACCTGTGACATAGACCAACCTTTTGAGTTAGCGTAACTTTGTAACTTGGTGCGTTCATCTTCTGAAAGTCTTACTTTTAACCAGGTTTCCCTATTGTTATTTTTCATAGATGTGGGTATAATGTAGGTACTTCAAGTTTAACATCAATGGCTCCTA